>CAZRLV010000177.1:0-7431 GCA_964600955.1 uncultured bacterium | reverse complement strand
AAGAAATTCCTCACGTTCCCAGGCCCCAATTTTGTCCACATGATCGAAGATGAAGGATACCGAGGCCAAAGTGGTGAAGTAGAAAAACAGATCCATGAAAATCAGGAGAACAAAATGTGTGCGATAGGTCATGGCCTCGGCAAAACTGGTATGGATGAATTCGCGGTAGACCCGTCCGTAATGTACTAAAAGGTTCATTTTTACATCCCCGCTGCGCTGTAGAGGCGTAAGCCGCGCTTCCAGACCAGGGCGGCCAGGCTCCATGCGAAAAGAATCCAAAATCCAAGTACAAAGACGGCTGAGAGAAGGTTTGAACCCTGCCCCATAAAGATTTTGACAGGTATGTAGGTTAAATAAGGAAAGGGGGTGTAAAAGAGTAAATCCTGAGCCTGCTGTGGAAAAAGTTCAAGAGGGATGATGGCACCGGAGAGAAACTGGGCAATGACGAGTAGAATCACCCTCAAAATCCAGGTTTCCTCAAGCCAAAATGCCATCAGTCCGCAGAGGTATTGCAGGGCAAACCAGAGTAAACTCACCAGCAGTGTGAAGCTGACTCCGAGCAAAATGGGTTCCAGCATGAGTTCAGGCAAAAGACCGCAGAGCCTCAGCAACCCCAGGGTCAAAACACAAACTGGAATTTGAATGCCTTGAAAGGCTAAAAACGCGGCCGTATGAAATTGCCAGAAATCAAAGGGATAGATGAGATAAGATGAAATTCTTCCGAGACGGATGTCTTCAGAAAGGTCCATGCTGGAATGGCCCTGCCCCATAAGGCCAACGATCATGACAAATACCTGGTAGGCGATCATGGTTTCGAAACTATAGCCTTGAATCTCAGTTCCTGGTTTAAGAGAGTAGATTGCCGACCAGAGATTGTATTTGATGAAGAAAAAGACCAGGGCCGGTCCAATGACCATGAGTAGAAAATTGAGGCGGTAAACCAGAAACTGGGACCAGGCTACGCGCATGGTTTGCCACCACTTCAAAAACTCAGTTCTCATGGTGGCTTGTTTCAAGCAGGGCCGGGTTATGCAGGAGAGTTTCCATTACATTTTCGATGGGAAGTTTCTCGGTAGCGAAGTCAATAACCTGGAACCTTTCCAGAATTTCACGAGTAAGCTCAGATAGTTCTCGCTCTGGAATTCGCATCTCCACCTGGGTGTGAGCCGGGTTCCAGTTGCTGGGGTAGGCCTGCCAGAAATCGTGATCGGGGTTTTGAGGCTTTGCAAAGAAAAAGGTGACAAATTTTTCACGGCCTAAAACCGATTCAAAGGAATTGAGGCTGCCGTCAAAGCGTTTTTCGCCTTCCAGAATCAGGACTATTCTTGAGCATAGAACCGAAACATCGGCCATATAATGCGAGGTCAGGATGATCGTCGGTTGAAAGCGCTGGTGGTAATTTTTGAGAAACGATCGCACATTTTTTTGGGCAACTAGATCCAGGCCGATAGTGGGTTCATCCAGAAAGATAATTTTGGGACGATGGAGCAGACTGGCCATCAGCTCCATTTTCATGCGCTCGCCAAGCGAGAGTTTGCGCACATGAACCTCCAGGAGTCTGGCAACCTGTAAGAGTTCAGAGAGTTCCTGCACACGGTCCTTGAAGTCCCTATCTTCGATTTCATAATAGCGCTGCAGAAGAAGAAAGGAATCCATGGCTGGAATATCCCACCACAACTGGGATTTTTGGCCCATGACTAATGCGATTTGTTTGCGAAACTCCATTTTCCGATCACAAGGCTGGAATCCGAGCACATTGATTTCTCCCTCAGAGGGAACGATGATCCCTGTAAACATTTTCATCAATGTGGTTTTGCCGGCTCCATTAGGCCCCAGCAGACCGACAATTTCTCCCTGCGGGACTTCAACGCTGAATTGATCCACGGCGTGGTTGATTTCATAGGACCTTGAGAACAGGGATTTGACTGAGCCCAGCAGACCTGAAGATTTGCGGTAGATCCTAAATGATTTGCAAAGGTTTTCTGTTTTTAGCATGGGGTTATGACCAGCGGCAGTATACAACAGGGGTCTAAATTATTAGTTGTTTTCATGGAGTTGCCGATAGACTCAGGGTTGTGTTCAAGGAGGAATGTCATGGCTCTGAATTCAGTCCAATCCACAGAGGAAATCACACCCGCCAGAACCGGCGAAGGAACAGCCTCCCTGCAAGGGGCTGATTCCAAGATGGATGCCGCTCCTCCTCAGGAGGCTTCGGCCCAGGATGATTTTGCCCTTGGTAGTCAAATTGACAGCAACAGCATCAAAGAGAGCAAAGCTGATTCAACCAATTCGCCCATAGGCAGAGCTGTAGATTTCAGAGTCTAAGCCGGGTTGGAACATCGGATTCGGGAACGTGTCAAAATTTGGTAGAATCTCCATCCTATGTTGCTTTTGCTGTCTCCGGCCAAAACATTGGATTGTTCGCCTGCAAAGCTGTCTAGCTTTACTCAGCCTGTTTTTTTGGAGCAGACCAGGCAGCTGATCTCGGTTTTGCGCAAGCTTAGTCAGTCCCAGATTCAAGATCTGATGCGTGTGAGTTCCAAGATCGCAACCTTGAATTACAAACGATTCCAGGAGTTTCAAACCCCGTTTTCCAAAGAGAATTCCCGTCAGGCACTTTTGGCCTTCAAGGGGGATGTCTATCGTCCCATTGCGGTTGAAGATTTTTCAGAGGAGGACCTTCAATTTTCCCAGGAAAGAGTTCGGATTCTCTCGGGACTCTACGGGCTTTTGCGTCCGTTGGATCTAATTCAACCCTATCGATTGGAGATGGGTTCAAAACTCAAGATTGCCGGGGCAAAATCACTCTATGATTTTTGGGCTGAGAACCTCACGTCCGAGTTAGACTCTCAGTTGCAAGCCTACCGTGAGAAAGTAGTGGTCAATCTGGCTTCCCAGGAATACTTCAAGTCGGTTCGACCCACAAATCTGAGCGCTCAGGTGCTATCTATTGGCTTTAAGGAAAAACGTGAAAATGGATACCAAACTATCGGTCTGATGGCAAAAAGAGCTCGTGGTATGATGACGCGTTTTGTGGTTCAAAACCGAATCTCACAAGTGGAAGACTTAAAGGATTTCCGTGAGTCTGGCTATGAATATCGATCCGATTTGTCATCTGATACGCAGTGGACCTTTGTGCGAGAGGCTGAGTCAGGTCCGAAAACTTAAGGGAGAAAGAATATGCCCACATTTGATATTTCATCTGAAGTAAATTGGTCTGAAGTCACTAATGCCGTAGATCAGGCAGGACGTGAACTGGGAACGCGTTATGATTTCAAAGGCGTGGATTCAGAAATCCTTGTGGACCAAAAAGGGGACTCCATTACCCTCAAATGCTCTGAAGAGGGCAAGCTGGATGCTCTAAGAGACATTTTTCAGACGCGTTTGATCAAAAGGGGGGTTTCACTTTTAGCCTTTAGCTATGATGAACCTGTGTCATCTAGCGGCAGGAGTGCCCATCAGATGGTACATGTGCGCTCAGGACTCTCTAAGGATGAAGCCAAAAGTGTTCAGGGGGTTTTCAAAGAAGAGAAACTCAAGGTCAAAGCCAAACTTCAAGACCAGATCATTCGTGTGAGCGGGACCAAGAGAGACGAACTTCAAAAGGCAATTTCTCTGCTCAAGGAAAAGCAGGAGCAGATGAAAGTCCCTTTGCAGTTTGGAAACTTCAGGGACTGAAAAACTCCATGAATACGGGTTCGAGATCCGGGTCCTGAAACTCAAATCCTGAGTCTAGCAGTTTTTCGGGCCGGGCTCGTACACTCGCTAATAATAGCTCATCTGCCATCTCTCCCAAAACCAGTCGCAATATGAAAGCGGGTGCCGGAATCAAGGCCGGTCTGCCAAGGCTGTGGGCCAGTTTTTTAGAAAACTCAAGATTTTTCTCGGGTTTGCGTGAGATGATATTGACTGCTCCACGTATGGAATCATCATCGAGGATATGGGATAAGGCGTTCAGGCAGTCCCTTAGACTGATCCAGCTCATGAACTGGTTCCCATCTCCAAGCCGTCCCCCAAGACCAAGTTTAAAAGGCAGGGTCATTTTAGCAAGTGCGCCTCCCCCAGGAGAGAGAATAACCCCAAAACGGGCGCAAACAACCCGCATGGAACTGGAGTCCATGCAAAGAGCAGAGTTTTCCCAGTTCTGGGCCAGATCAGCCAAAAATCCCTGGCCTTTGCCGCTGGTTTCTGAGAGCCATTCATCACCGCGATCTCCATAATAGCCTACGGCGGAAGCGGAGATCAGGCAAGTAGGGGGCTGAGGGCAGGAACCAAGTCCCTGGACTAAAAGCTTTGTGCTTTGGATACGACTGTCTTGAATGCGCTTTTTTCGCCTCTTGGTCCATCGCCCTGAAGCTATATTTTCTCCGCAAAGATGAATGACAGCATCAAATCCAGCGAGTTTTTCAGCGTCCAGTTCGTTTTCTTCAGGATTCCAAAGAATCTCTCGCTCGTTTTTTGCAGGAGGACGTCGCACCAGAGTGGAAACCACATGCCCCTGAGATCTTAAACTCAGGACTAGAGCCGACCCGAGAAATCCGCTGGAACCGCTGACTAGGATACGCATGTCAGGTAGTGTACCATGTGACCCTGAAATTTTTATGGAGTCTGGAAGGTTGAAATGAAATGGAAAGAACTTTTAAGTTCACGGCGCCTTGGAAGGCAGGAGCCCTATGATACGCGCGGCAGGTCTCCTTTTCAGAGGGATCATGATCGTATCGTGTTTTCATCGGCTTTTCGAAGGCTTCAGGACAAGACACAAGTTTTTCCCCTGTCGCATGTCGACTATGTGAGAACGCGTCTCACCCATAGCCTTGAGGTCAGTTGTGTAGGGCGTTCCCTGGGACTTGCGGTGGGTGATGTTGTAAGCGAGAGGCATGGTTTGGAACCTACCTTTGCCTCTGATCTTGGGTCCATCGTGGCGGCGGCTTGTCTGGCGCATGATATTGGGAACCCGCCCTTTGGACATTCGGGTGAAGAGGCCATTCGCCATTGGTTTTCTACGCATCCCATGGGAGAGAAGGTTCTTGAGGAATTGTCACCCGGGCAGCGTGAGGAGTTTTTGAATTTTGAGGGCAATGCTCAGGGGTTTCGTATTCTCAGCCGGTTGCAGCATCCTAATAATCAAGGTGGACTTCAAATCACGCATGCCACCCTGGGGGCTTTAACCAAATACCCTCGTCCAGCCTGGGTTGAGGGTCTGAAGAGTCTGCAAGGAGGGGTGAGCCTCAAAAAATTCAGCTATTTTGGATCCGAGGGGGATTATTTTTCTGAAGTGGCAGAGGCTTTAGGTTTACTTAAAAAAGCTCCAGGGGTCTGGTGTCGCCATCCCTTGGCTTTTTTGGTGGAAGCCGCAGATGACATCTGTTATCACTTCATCGATTTTGGTGATGGATTTCGTCTGGGCCATGTTCATTACTCTGAAGTGGAGGAGTTGCTGTTTGGGGTTTTAGGACCTGATAAACAGGGAGTTTTGGAGAGGATGAAGGGGTTTCGCGAGGAAAAGGATCGTATCGAGTATCTCGTAGGTCGCGCAATTTCACGCATGATCGCGCAGGTTTCTCAGGTTTTCATCGACTCTGAAGAAAGTATTCTCAAAGGGGAGTTTGATGTGGAATTGATCACCAAGACCTCTGCTTTCGCGGTCTTAGAGGAGATTAAAAAACTTTCCATCCATAAAGTCTATAGCGCGCGTGAGGTTGTTGAAGTAGAGGCCGCTGGATACGAGGTGCTGGGAGGCTTGCTCAGTTTATTGGTTCCAGCTTTGCAGGACTGCGCCGTTCGTAAGAAGGGAGCATCTTTGAGAAGAAGTGAAAAACTGCTGCAATTGGTGCCTTCTCAATTTCTTGGCCCCGACGGAAGTCCGTCGCGGGAACCCTATCAACGACTGCTTAGAATCACAGATTTTATTTCAGGAATGACCGACTCCTATGCCGT
The DNA here is from genome assembly GCA_964600955.1 of uncultured bacterium. Lineage (GTDB taxonomy): Bacteria > Muiribacteriota > UBA6191 > UBA6191 > UBA6191 > CAZRLV01. Next base: position 1,494 of record CAZRLV010000177.1, on the reverse strand, counting down.
AGCTTTTCATAGTAAAATTTCGGGTAGGACTCTTCTGGGAACAGGGAGGATGCCAAAATGAGAGGCTCTATAAGGATGAACCCAATTTTTTATCTGGGGTTTTTATGGCTAGCTTTGGTTTTACCCGCATGTTCCTGGTATCACGAATTCTATGAAGATAGTCTTGTGGTGGAGAAAAACCCGGCCCTGTTCGATGCTAAGAATAAGCTCGTAGAAAATATCGGAATCGAGAAAAAGGGTGGGCTCATGCATATCATTCTTAAAAAGGGTTCAAAGACCCCCTGTGCTGAGGCATTGGTTCTTTCAACCCGTGCAGACAAATCTGAGAAAACCCTGAGCTTTAGGCTCTATCGTGGACTGTCTGAGAAAATTTCCGGGGACGTACTCCTGGGTGAGTTCCAAGTCCAGAACAAGAATCAGAGCCTTGCCCCAGGCACCCAAGTTCATCTCTCGGTTGGCACAGGAGAAGGCAAAATTCTCCTAGAAGCCAAAAATCTACAAAGCGGGGAGAGGATGATGATTTTTAGGAAGAATATAGAAGATAAAAATCAGAATACAGGAGACAGGAGTCAGAAGACAGAATGAGGAAAAGACTTGAAGAAGAAGATTGGAAGAAGAACTCAGAAGTCAGAATGAAGAAAAAGCTTGAGATTTTGAGCGCTTAAGGTTGACAAGGAGCCACAGAGATTTATCCTCTCCTGTCTTCACACATTTGCTCTTGGGGCTTTGGCAGTTCCGTTTTCCTGGCTGGCGGCGAGGACTTCCAGAACTTTGGCCCGAAACTTGTTGCGATCAAAAGGCTTTGAGATAAAACCGGAAATTCCGTACTTGGCGCAAGCCATCAAATTGTCCTTATTTGGATTTGCGGTAACCATCAAAACGGGAACCTTGGCGTCAACTTTTCGAATGGCTTGCAGGGTCTCGATTCCGTCCATTTGAGGCATAACGATGTCGAGAAGAATCAGATGAATCTCTGCTTGATGCTGAGCAAATAATTGGACCCCCTGCTCTCCACTGCGGGCTTCCAGAACCTCATAACCCATGGCGGTCACGGTCTGTCGCACCAATAGGCGCATATAGTGGACATCCTCGATGACCAGGACTGTGCCGCGTGTTGAGAATTTCTTGGGCTTTTCAGATTCACTCATGCTTGGATCTCAATTTTGGAAGTGGCCCCATAATAGCAAACCTGAATCTAAATGTCATCCGTGCCTAGAGCCTCGTTGAGAACCCGTTTGATATCGTCAAGGTTATACGGCTTTTGAACAAATGCCGCGGCTCCGTTGGTGAGTAGCTGGTCAACATCCTTGTCCCGATGAAAACCACTGAGCAAAATGATGGGTACCTTCTTTGAGATTTCACGAATTTTGTAATAAGTCTCGGTTCCTGGCATTACAGGCATTCTCAGGTCGAGTAAAACGGCCTTAAGATTGAGGTGGTATTCTCCAAATGCTTTGACTGCTTCAACACCATTTGCGGCCCAGATGGATTCAT
>CAZRLV010000176.1:0-7431 GCA_964600955.1 uncultured bacterium | reverse complement strand
GAAGAATGAGCATAAAGACTTTTTACGACCATTTAAATGGATCCCCCGGTCAAGCGGCAATTGTGTTTAGTTAAGGATTTGGATGGGGAAACCCCTGAATTGATACTTGTTTCGTGATGGTGGAATTCCCACCGCGTCATCCTCTGGCTTGACCAGGGGATCCACACAAAAGGTCGAAAAGTTTGATCAAGCACGAATAATCGAATAGAAGAGGAAGATGGATCCCCCGATCAAGTCGGAGAATGACGTTATCTGTGGGCATTCATGCCCAATGTAGCCTTAACTAAACACCATTGCGGTCAAGCCGTAGGATGACGGATTTTTATCCCCCCATTCCATTGATCCCATTGTTTCCATTACTCCTATTGTTTCCTCTTCTCTTGCCCTATTCCGAAGATTCCTCTAGTTCCGATGGTTCTCTAGTTCCTTCTTTCCTTCTTCAAAAATCCATGCTTACGCGCATTTGGTAGGTGCTGGCGCTGAAGCCGGAGCCTTTGGAGGAGTGGGCTTCTTTTTCAAATTTGTAAAACCCCTCAAGATAAGTGTTTTCGAAGACCTCTTTTTGGAGTCTGAAGTCATAGAACTGCGTATGGGCCTTGTCTGCTGAGCCTGCATCTTCAGACAGCCCATGTTCTAAGTCAAAGGAGAGGCGTAATGCGTCCAGCCCCGGAGTGAAGACAACACCGCCGCCCAGGGTCCATTCCTGGCCTTGATCGATGCCATAGCGGTCTTGTTTTAAAAATTGGCCATGGGTTTTCCAGCGCCGGTTCAAAGTACGATCCAATCTCAAGGAATAGCCTTTCTCCCGGCTGAGATCGGATTTAGCATGGTCCTCTTCGCTCGTCGTATTGATCTGCGAGGTCAAGGTCATTTTGGACCCAATATTGCGCGCCAACTCAACCTTTCTTCGATAGCGGGTCTTATCAAGACTGGAACTTAGATTGAAGCGTTCAGCTCTTTGCCATTTATAGCGCCAGCGATATCCCCGGCCTAATTTCCATTTCAAATCATAGGAAAGGTTCTCATTTTTTGAAAGGGCCGACTCAGAACCCCGTTCTTCCTCGTTGCGGAAGCGATAAGAGAGTCGATGGAAAATATCCTTGGTTTGCCGCAGGCGTAGCTGTTGTGAAGTGGTTAGAGTCTGCACAGGCCTCTTGGGTGTCAAATAGGTTTTACGCCGCTGATTTCTGTCTTGTGACAGGTCGAGATTTGAGGTTTCTTTAATAATGCGACGTTTCTCCTCTTGCTTGAGCTTGAAGGAGTACTGAAGCCTGGAATCTGGCCGGTATTTAAGATCCAATCCAGAGGCGACCGCATACGTGTTGGCACCTGAAATGAGATCCTTATCCTGACGATGAACCCATTCAATTTGAGAACTGAGCTCGCGCCCTTTTTTGAAATTGAGCTTGAGAGAATGATTCAGGTTTTCTTCTGTTTCCCTGGCCTGGAACAAATCATCCACCGTGCGATGTTTGAGAGCGTAATTCCAGCTCAGCCGTCCAGATTCCGCGGACATCAGATCAAAGCGAGTTGTTTGATACGCTTTTTCTGAAGTTCCCTGGACTCGTTTGGTCTCCAATTCACGATCAAGGGACAGGTTATATCCCTTCATCACAGGGTATCGAACCCCACCCTGGATTTTGCGTAGTGTGCGGTAGCTTTGAATTACCCCGGACTTGAACTCCGGGGCGTTTTCATTTTTCCAACCTCCACGTAAGGCAAGCTTACCCAGTTTCTTATGCGCCTGCCCGCTAATTCCCAGAAAATCGCGGGTTAGCTTGGTCGGGTCCCGATCCAGATTTGTCTCGGACTCCTGAAGGTTTTGCTCATAGCTAAATCCTGATTGTTCGAAGTTATAACCCAAGGATCTTTGTTCAATATCTCCTACGAGATCGCTATCTTCGCCCTGGGCCAGAAACTGGTTTTTCCCGATAGAGCGAAACTGAGGCTCGATTCTTTCGTTGCGCAACTTGAGCTTATGCCCTCCTTCTTTAAAATTTAGACTCAGATCGAGAGCGTTTCCTCGCAAGCTTTTCAGGCTTGAAGAAAGAATGTCCTGATCATCAACGGAGTGTGCCCATTCCAAATCCATTTTTAACCCCTTGGAAAATCTCCAATGCGAGTCCAGTGCCATAACATTAAGCTTATGCGGAGGTTTGTTCAACGATCTGGCAGCATCGGATGGAACCTGATCTTTCTCCATGGCGAAACTAAGCCCCACGCTTCTCTCTTCTCCGGGCAGAGTATAGACATTGCGCGTGGCGAAAACGCGATTCTTAAGTGCTGATCCATCGCGGGTGGACTCATACTCCACGATCAGATTTGAAGTCGATTCCACAGGCAGGATCTGGTGGTCAAGCTGTAAACTCCCGCCTTCATAATCCATGCGGTAATCCGTCCCTGATCGAAGTAGGGTTCCGTCAAGATAGATTTTTTCACTGCCCGCGACCACGGGACTTTTTTTGAGAATATACTCCCTTTGCAAACCCTGTCCAAAAAACTGCTGACGCTCTTCTTTTCCCTCTGAGCGAGAAATCAGCCAGGACGACTTCAAATTTCCAAACTTTTTGGAAAAATAGAATCCAAGTGCTTTTTTATTGTTCAGAACAAAGCGAGTTCCCTCTAAATCAATGGATATACGCCCAAGGGCAGCTTCAAAAGCATCCGACTTGAGCTGTAAGAGAATTTTTTCATCCTCTTCGCGCTGGTTTGAATCGTCGAATACAGCATTCACATTGATCCCTTCCCCAAGGGTACCTCGAAGATGAATGCGGGTATGCTGGTCGAATTTTGAATCTGTAATGACCTGTGGGTTTTTTTGCACGAACTGATTAAAATCCCCGCTATAGCGGTAATCACTGAAAATAATCTCCTTATTTCCATAGATCTCAAGCCTATCTTTAAAATCAACGGCTATTACCCGGGTCCAGAGCGAGGAGGACAGAAAAAACCCCACCAAGGCCAGAAACCAGTAGGTCTCCCTGAACTGAAATAGGACTTTCACTAAGCGGCCCCCGGACTTCCAGAGCGATGCCTGGGGTGGTGAGATTTAAAAACGCGTAAGAGTTGCGCACGTGAAACATGGGTATAAATTTCGGTGGTCATCAGGTTGGAATGTCCAAGAAGTTCCTGAACCACCCTCAGGTCTGCACCATTGTCCAAAAGGTGGGTGGCAAAAGAATGGCGCAGACTATGCGGAGAAATCTCATCTCGCAGACCGGCATGAAGACTGAGCTTTCGAATCAGCTTCCAAACAGAAATACGGGAGGTCCGCGAGCCCCGACAATTCAAAAAAACAGCTTGAGGATTCTTTTGTGAAGCCTTTTGAGAGTTGGTCTTTACACGTTCATGGCTTAAATAAGCTCTGAGGGCATCTGTCACCAGATTTCCCAGAGGCACCCAACGTTCTTTTGAGCCTTTGCCCCGACAGCGCAAAAATCCCTCCCTGAATTCCAGATCGTTGAGATTTAGCCCCACTAATTCTGAAACCCGCAAACCACAACCATAAAGCGTTTCTATGATGGCCTGGTCTCGCAGGGGACTGCGCGTTAACCCGGCTTTTTCGATCAATAAAGTGATTTCAGCTACCGACAGCCAGGTGGGTAATACTCTTGCCTGTTTGGGAAGAATAAGCCCCTCTAGCGGAGAGGATTCGAGTCGGCCGCGTTGAATCAAGAAACTGTAAAACAAACGCAAACTGGTGAGCTTGCGCGATATCGAGGAGGGAGCCAACCCCGCTTCATGCAAGCCTTGAACATAAAGCGACAGGGCCTGTGAATCCGAGATCTGCGCCTGTTCTGTCTGAAAATCAAACCACTGACGCAGGTCACAGCCATAGGCCTGCCAGGTATTACGTGAAAGGCCCTTTTCGATCAGGACATGGTCAAGAAAATCGCCCAAAAGTTTTTGCATACAAAAATATCCCTTACGGGTCTATTTTTGTATCGTCTCAGGGTGAATTATTCCTTATATTCTGCGAGCCAAGCCATCTGAATTGCTTCGAGCCGAGCTTCGTTTGAAGCCTGGCGTTCACCTGAAAATCCGGGGAGTTTTAGAATACGATTTAAAAGGTCCGGGAAAGCAAACTGCAGCGGGTCCTGGTCCGGGTAGGTTTCAAAAAGCTGGTAGGCAATCTCGTCAATATCTTTCCAGGTAATTTCCATCATAGACTCCCATTTATTCTCAGGTCAGCCCACGCTGCTGGGGCAATCGAATGCTGATATCGCCTTGAATGATGGACTGACAGCCTAAACGAGAGTGCAGTTCCACTCCTCTGGCATCATCAAGTTGGTCCTCTTCGTCCTCTTGCATCTCACTTAAATTCTCCATGCCTGCCTCTACCCAGACATGACAGGTGGAACAAGCACAAACTCCTCCACAGGCATGGTCCAGTTCAACCCCATGATCCTGGCAGGCCTTTAAGATTGAGATTCCTTCTTCAACTTCCAGCTTTTTATCTTCATTGAGAATTGTTAAACAGGCCATAGTCAGTCCACCTCACTTATATCTTTACCCACCAAGGCCTCATGAGTTGCCTGATTAAATAGAAGATCAGCCAGAGGCCGTGTCAAATCTCCCAGTTTATTGACGAGCGTTTCCAGGGTCTCGGAATCTCTCTCGCTGCGTTGCAAAGCGTCACGAGTCTTGCCGACCCAAAGCTGAATCTCTTCAACCTGCTCTTTTTCCATCAAAGAGTAAGCCTTCTCATAAGAACGCTCAGTGGCTACTATAATTCTCTCGGCCTTGTTTCGTAGCTCGACGATCATCCTCAATTGAAAATCATCCATGGCATTTTCAATAGACTGCGAGACAATGCGATTCATCTCATCTTGTGACAAACCGATGGAGGGATTGATTTCTATAGACGCTTCTTTGCCGGAGCGCTCTTCGCGAGCCCGTACACGCAACATTCCGTTTTCATCCACCATGAAGGTAACCCCCAGTCTTGGAAGGCCGGCTGGCATGGCGGGCAACCCCTTCACCGTGAACTTGCAAAGAGAGCGACAATCCTCGACCAGTTCACGCTCACCCTGTAGCACATGCACCACAATCCCGCTCTGGTTATCCACAGATGTGGTGAATTCTTCAGTAACCGAGGCAGGAATCGTAGAATTTCTAAGCAAAATTTTGGTGACGGCCCCACCCAGTGTTTCTATACCTAATGAAAGGGGAATAACATCCAAAAGAAGCACATCTTGTTTCCCCCCTTGCAGCACCTGAGCCTGCACAGCCGCGCCCATGGCCACCACCTCGTCAGGATTCAAACCGATAAAAGGGGTTTTCCCAAAGAAGTCCTTGACCTGCTCGCGAACATAGGGAATGCGTGTAGAACCGCCCACGAGCACCACCTGACTCACCTCGGAAACTGCAAGGCCCGCATCTTTTAGCGCACAGCGGCAGGAACGTAAAGTCTTACGAACCCTGGGGGCGATCAAATCTTCGAAAACGGCTCGTTTTAGTTCTCCCTCAAACTTGAAATTTAGCGCCTCTACCTCGATTTTCAAGGGGATTTTTTCTTTGTCACTGAGGCGCTTTTTAGCCTCTTCGGCAGCCATTTTCAGCCCCACCAGTAGTTCTGGCGGCACCCCGCCTTCATGACCTGATTCAGAAAGCATATAATCCATGAGAAGATGATCAAAATCATCCCCTCCCAGAAAGGTGTTTCCCTGAGTGGCTAGAACCTTAAAAACTCCATCTTTCAGCTCCAGAATCGAGACATCAAAAGTCCCACCTCCCAGGTCGTAGACAGCGATCAATCCGTTCTCACAAGTATCCAACCCATAAGCCAGGGCGGCGGCAGTGGGCTCATTAATCATTCGCACGACTTCAAGCCCGGCAGCTTGAGCAGCAGTGCGCGTCTCCTGACGCTGGATATCATCAAACCAGGCGGGAACCGTAAGAACTGCTTTGCATACTTCCGTTCCCAGGGCCTCGGAGGCATTCTCACGCAGTTGCCGGAGAACTTGTGCTGAGATTTCAAGGGGTAGGAAACTCTGCTCTCCCTCACCAAATTTCAGACTGCGTGCATCTCCGCTCACTTTAAAAGGTAGATTTTTAAGTTCCGGCTCTAACTCACTGAAGGTTTTACCAAAAAACCGCTTGGCGGAGTAAAATGTCGTCTCGGGGTAAGAAGCAAAATTTTCAAGAGCCGCATGCCCCACAAAAGCCTTCTCAGGCGTTAGGCAAACCACTGAAGGCAGAATTCCGTCCACCTCTGGAGATTTTTTTAGAATTTCTGGTTTTCCTCCGCGTACCATCGCCGCCAGACTATTCGTGGTCCCCAGGTCAATCCCAATAATGGGCTCAATTTCATGCGCAGTCATCCAGCAATGCCTCCGTTTCTTCAATAACCCTCTCATGGTATTTAAGGGTGTTTAACTGAGATCGAATTTTTTGGGCCAGAAACTCAGGTTCTGAATCTCCCATCGCTTCAAGACGCTCGAAATACTCCCCCAGTTTTCGCTGAGTCTCCTGCACGGATGCCAACATCAATTCCTGAATTTCATCTAGTCTTTTCTCGTGGCATCCTGGAGCAGAGCGATACTCCTCCATCTCTTCTTGAAGTTCGAGCATGGCGAGGAGAAATCCTTCGGGCAGATCGGATTGATTGAGGTTTAGTCCTCCTCTTTTTTGAACTGCCTCCAGTAAAATATTGGCCCGCATGGATGGGTCTTTGAGATCACGGTAGCCTTGGTTCACTTCGGAACTGATTTCCAATAAACGGGTTTGAGCTTGGGGGGCGACCCTGGCATGGTCGGGGTGAGTGGCTTTGGAAATCATTAGATAGCGCTCTTCCAAAAGCTCGCGGTTGAGCTTGAAACTGCGCTTTAGATTAAAAAGATCGAAAGCATCTCCCGTCTTTGCATCCAAGTTCAGGTTGGAGCATTCCTGACAAAATACGGGGCTGATTTGCTCCTTCTTGCAGTCTGAACAAATCATTTAAAAAGGCTCAGATCCCAAAGGATGTCCCGCATCCGCAAGACGATTTAGCCAAAGGATTCTTAAATTTAAAGCCCCGATCCAGGAGGCCATCGTTAAAATCAAGAATGGTCCCATTCATGAAAAGATAAGATTTTTTATCTACGATGACCCGAATTCCATGCGATTCGAACTCATGATCAAACTCTGTGGGTTCTTTGGCAAAATCCAAATGATAATTAAAGCCTGAACACCCCCCGCCCTTTAGGGACATGCGCAGGTACAGCTCCTCACTATCCTGCTCCTTCATAATGCGGCTAAGCTCAGCCGCCCCTTTCTCAGAAATCTCAACAGCCATTTTACTTTCTCCAAACAAACCAAGCACTCAAGAATTCAAGGAAGCAGGAATTCAAGAATAAAACCCTCTTTCGACCTTCTGAATGGATCCCCCGGTCAAGCCGGAGGATGACGAAAACCAAGAATCAGAGGAATCAAAGGTAGCAAAGGAATCAT
>CAZRLV010000175.1:0-7440 GCA_964600955.1 uncultured bacterium | reverse complement strand
GTGTTGAGGAAGAGATTTTCTGCGTGGCCTATATGTCACGTGACATGTAGATTTTACTTCGGGGGTATTCTTTTCGTTTTCATTGGGCTCTGAGGGAATCTCATTGTTCTTGGCCTTGCGCTTTTCACTGCGCTCTGCCTTGCGAATCGGGTCATGTTTGTCCAGGGTTGCTTCCAGGGCGAAATCCAATACCTCCTGGAGGGTGCAGTCCCGGCCTTTTTTGCTGGCGAGAATGTCACGGAGCTGATCCAGTTTTTCGCGGGACTCGGAGCTGATATCCAGACTCAGACGCAGGGTGTTTTTGGCGATGGCCCGTACACTGGCTTTGGGTACATGATTTTCATTGCATTCAGCTACTTTCAATTCAAGGTCGCGGGTACTGCTGGTACTGGCGGTATCAATCCAAACGTCCTGGTTTTCTTTGTCGATGACCCGACAAACCTTGCGCAGTTTGGCGATTCCTAGATTCCCCTTGCGGATCTCTTCTTTCATCTTGGGGATCTCCATGGCCTTGCGTGCCACGGCGATCATATTGGAGGTCACAGGATCAGAAAAACCCAGCTCATCCGCCACATAACGAAAAAGTGAACCATGACCCCGGTGCAGATAAAGCCGGGTGCGATCGGCTTCCTGCAAATGATCCAAAAGCTCGGCCTCTACACGACGATGCTGTTTGGCTAAACCGACAATTTTCTGATGTAAAACCTCATGCTGATCTGAGCAAACTGAATTCATAAAAACCTCCCGAAAAAATAACCCGTACTTTGAGACCAAAAACCATTCTACACCCTGTTTTTATGAGGGTTTTAGGGGTGTCTTCAGGCCCGGCTTTATGAAGTTTGGATTGGAATTTTGAACTAGGTTGATAGCACTTCCCAGTCCGAGATTCTCCACGTTAATAGGCTAGCAGGAAAATAGAGATCAGCTTTTGGAAATTTGACCGTTGAAAAAGCTGTCAAGAGGAATCGTTTCATCTCTGAAAATAGTTTAGTTGCCTTAAGGTTCTCATTCAACCCCATTGGAGAAAAGACTTTGATCTACAGCATCTATGATAAAATGAAGTTGCGTTAGTTCCTGGCAATAGCCGCCAAAGAAGCTGGAAATTTCCAAAATCATGTAAATACCAGTTCTAACAGCAATCTTTCGGACTTTCTATACAAAGGTAGATGGGTGGTTTGGCATGAAATTAAAAGTAATTGTGCATGAAGCTGAAGAAGGGGGCTTTTGGGCTGAGGTGCCTGGGATTCCTGGTTGTACAACTCAGGGTGATAGTTTTGATGAACTGTTGACTAACCTCTATGAAGCTGTTGAAGGCTGCCTCTCGGTCGATATAGAGGACGTGGAGGTGGGTGATAAGGGTAAAATCATGGAGATTGCAGTGTGAAGTCCATTTCGGGAAAGAGTTTTTGCAATTTGATCCAAAAGAGAGGCTGGGTTTTAAAGCGCGTGAACGGGAGCCATCACATTTATGCAAAACTGGGAGTGAATCTTCGAGTTTCGGTTCCAGTACATGGAAATAAGCCTCTAAAAATAGGCTTACAGCGACACATCATGAAGCTTTGCAATGTTCAAGACGATGAACTATAAAGTTTGACACCAATCCAGTTGCCTAGAGCTTGATTTTCCAACTTCTGTCGAACCTTAAGTTTCATTCTAACTAAATTCACATCAAATTTGTCTTTTAACCTGACACCGTCGCCTTCACCATAGCCATCATACTGCGAAAATTCTCCGACGACAATTCGGGAAATAGGTGTTTTTTGGGGTCAAATCTCTGTCTTCTGGTCAAGTCAGAGGATTACAGGATAATTACGATACTATGGGCTTTCGCAAGAGCGAAAGACGAGACTTGAACTCGCGACCTCCTGCTTGGGAAGCAGATGCGCTACCAGCTGCGCTACTTTCGCTTGGGTGGTTAGAATACCATGATTTTGGGGGGAAGGTCTATCCCTCACATAGCCATTGGCGCATGAGTTCTTTAATTTTACTTTGGTAGGGAACACCCTTGATTTTCTTTAGATTCATGTACCAAAGCTTCCCAATTATCTGGGGGATTCCCCTGGTTTAGCATGCGAGCGAAAACTCGGTAAGCATCAGTTTTGCTGGTGTAGGCCCGTTTGCTGGCCTCGTCGTTCACCCAGGCATAGACGATAATTTTCGCCTTTGCATGGTAACGAAAAAAAATCCGATATTGCTGGAAAAATTTTGCCCTAAACCAGTGTTTGTATGAACCTCCCAGGGTTTCTCCCTGCCTATAGTCAGACTTTGCTGGGTCTTGGGGAATGACATCTATAGTCAGCTTTCGAATCGCGGCTAATCGCTTGGTAGCATTTTTTTTTGAGTATCCGGTGGGATCCTTCTCACGATGCTTTTCCACCTGAACGATCAGTTCCTCAACTTGATCTAGAAATAGTGGATGGAAATATAGGCTCCACCCATTCCTTACCATGGGTTTGGTTCCCTATTCATCCTTGTCTAAAAGCTCAGCATTTAGGTCCACATCGACTTCACCCACCAAGTCTTCAATACGCTCTAGAAGGGCTGGCGGCATGGCTTGAATATGATGAGGGTTTTCTCTAATATCGCAGGCAAGAAAGCATAGAAACTGCTCAAGGGCAGGATCGTGCATCTCTTCATCGGCACGTGAGATGACGACGCTTCCATCAGGATGAACGGTGTAACGGATCTTTTCGCGCTTGTGTAAACCTAGCGCCTTTCGTACTGCATCTGGGACAGTCGTTTGATAACGATCCGTAAGAGTTGATTCGGTAACTAAAATAGATTGATCCATACACCCTATGGTAATGCAATTGAATTACCGCGTCAATCCCCGCCCTCTTCGGGGAATTTTATAGCCTTGAGACTTTCTTCCAGCTCATCCAGGCGTTCGTTTTGGATTTCTCTGGCTTCTTTAAGTTCTTCCTGAAGGGCTTTCAGGCGGGTTTGCAGAACACGGGTTTTGAGACGCTGGATGCGCAGAAGTTCTTTGAAGGTTTGCAGCCTGGCTCCGAGGTTGCCTGGATTTTGCTTGGAGGAGGGATCGAGATAAATATCGCCCGTTGAGAGTTTATAACCCACCTGCAAGCCGTCTTTGGTGGTTGCTACTCCGTTTTGGACCTGGATCTGCTTGTCGTCTACCGGGACCTGTCCTAAAATGGCGATCAGGCTGAAGCCTTTGCCTTTTCTGGAATGACCGCCGATGATGCCGGGTTTGGTGGAAACCACGCCGATCAACTGGTCGCCTTCCCTATAGCGACGGACTTTTCCGCTAGCGCGGTGTAACCCGGCCAGATCCCCAGACTTCAAGGGGCCTTCGGAAGGGAAATACTCGGCGTAATCCACTCCGTTGATGGAGGTGGTATTGGCGTAAATGGTGCCTGCGGTGTTGTTTCCATTGCAAGTCCCGTCCGTCTCCACACAGAGCCCGCCCTGACTGACCTGGAGTTGGGATTTTGGGTTTGTAGTGCCAACACCCATCTTTACGGATAAGAACACGGCTACATTGTCTTCGCTGACTGTGACCGGGGTTCCACTACCGTTAAAGCCAAAGCTATCGAGTCCCTGAAGACTTAGATTCTGGCCTCCAGGAATAACCGATCGATTCCCGCTTACAGTATTGTTGAGACCACCACCTACGGTTGCATAGCTGTTGGAGGCCGTATTTCCGCTACCTCCGCCCACCGTGGCCCAGGTCCCGGATGCGGTATTGTTTTGTCCACCGGCTACCACGGTATAATTGGCCGTGGCTGAATTCCCTTCCCCCCCTCCAACGGTAGGATTTGTGTTGTTGGTGGTGCTGTTATCACCAAGATTCACATGGGTACCCGTATTGGTGGAAAGGGTATTGCCAGGATCTCGATTGATATAACCCGTGACCGATAGATTGGCAGAGAGTTCCACGCTAGAGAGATTCAAAGTAGCTGGATAGCTCAGACTCGAAGCATCTCCGATAAAGCTGGTGGCTTTAACGTTTCCGGCGACTTCTAGAGCCTCTCCGGGGGTTTCATCATTGATGCCTACCTGCACTCCCCCCAAAAAAGCCACAATTTGATTACCTGAAATGGTGCGTGAGCTGGAATCTGCGTTAAAACCCAGGCTGTTATTGCCTGAAATAGTTAGATTTCTCCCCCCCAGAACCACACTTCGTGAGCCGTTTACGGTGTTATTATCCCCGGCCAAAATCCCTGCTTGATCCCCGGAGGCCGTATTATTAAAGCCCCCCACTACCACGGCATGGGGATCTTCAGCGATGTTTCCTGTACCGGCAAAAACCCCAACGTGCGACGCGCTGGCCTTATTATTACTGCCCCCGGCCACCACGGCGTAATCAGCGGTGGCTGTGTTATAGCGCCCCCCAAGGACAGAGACATATTGTTCGCTGCCACCGCTGCTTCCGGTGATGCTGTCCTTACCCAGGTTGAGATGGGTGTTGTTATTACTACCCAAAAGCTGATTTGAAAAATCGGCTGAAATGGAGTCGCCAACACTTAATTTGGCTGAGATAGAGACAGATTCGAAATTCTGCTGTGAGCTAAAGACCAAAGATGAAGCGTTACCCAGAAAATTCAGTGCGCGGATATTGCCCTCCACATCCAGTCTCACCGTTGGATTTGTGGTGTTCAATCCGACCCATCCGGAGGTCACCATTATCAGGGCTGGAGTCGAAGCAGGGCTGGTTTCGATGCTGAGCAAGCGCGTGGAGCCATCGCCTTGAATGGCTAATAGTTCCGCCGGAGATGTAGTATTGATGCCAAGGCGCACACCCATGAGGGCGGCTACATGACTTTCTGAGATGGTATAGGACTGACTATTAGACCCGTTAAACCCCAGGCTGTAGTCTCCGGAAATGATGAGGTTATTCCCCCCAACAACGGCCGAATAATCCCCGTCTGCCTGATTCATGGAACCTCCGGAAACTACGCCGTAGTCTCCTCCAACAGCGTTATTCTTGCCTCCTGAAGCAGTAGACCAATTTGCCGTAATTGTGGCAAACTGCCCACCGGCCACAGTGGAATAGGTCCCGGTGATCCAATGATTGGCTCCCCCTGAGATCGTGGACCAGTTTCCTGAGATACGATGATAGCCTCCGCCACCAATGACAGCCCAGGAAGCTGTTGCGCTGTTTTCCTGTCCCCCTCCAACCGAGGAGTAAGCCCCATCAGCAATATTATGATCCCCGCCTGAAATGGCAGAGTAGTTTCCAGCGGCGGTATTATGTTCTCCACCGGCGATGGAGGCGTAGGATCCTACTGCCGTGTTATAACCTCCACCGGCAATGGAAACATAGGCCCCGGAGCCTTTGTTAAAACCACCTCCACCCACGGTCACAAAGGCGGCTCCGGCGGTATTGGTGGTACCGCCCGAAATCGTTGCATAGCTGGCGCCAACCCCGGTTAAAATCTGATTGAAGTTTCCCCCGCCCACGACAGTGTAATGGTCTTTGGCGGCGTTGCCGCTTCCGCCAGAAATGGTGGCTGAGGTTCCATTTGTCGCGTTATTGCGGCCCCCGCTGACTGTGGCGCCATCCCCTTCAGCCTGGTTTTGATCCCCTCCTCCTACGGTTGAATAGGAATGGGTTGCGATATTGGATTTACCCCCGGAAATGGTGGCATAATTAGCTTTGACGAGGTTGGACTCACCTCCACCAATGGTGCCGTAGGCCGCGTTGACTTTGTTTTGAAAACCACCGCCGATAAAACTATAGTTCCCTACCCCTGTGTTCCAGTAGCCTCCACCCAAAGAACTATAGTCTCCAGAAGCCGTATTAGCCCGACCACCGGCCAGGGATGCATAAGTACCCGAGGCAAAATTGGCTACACCGCCTCCTAGCCAGGTGCCGGTGGCGAGACTTTGGTTTTGCATCCCGCCCCCAATAACTGCGCCATCTCCGCTAGCGGTATTTTGATATCCTCCACCAATGGAAATATAAGACAAAGTAATACTGGTCAGTCCTGTCGTACTGGACACTCCCAGATTGACATGGGTTTCAGCCTGGTCTCCGAGGATTTGGTTGCCAGCATCACGATTGACAGACCCATCAAAGCTCAGATTACCGGAGCCCAGCAGGTCTCTGGCTAAAATGGATCCATCAACATGAAGTAAGGCCTGGGGATTGGTGGTCCCAATTCCCATACTGACACCCTGAAACACAGCAACTGAACTGAGATTGACCGAATAAGAGGTTGTTGACGCATTAAAACCAAAGCTCCAATCCCCCAGAAGTGATAGGTTTCTTCCGCCGGGGATCACAGTATAATTTCCATTGGCCTGGTTTGATTTTCCGCCCCCAATGCTAGACCAGGAACCGCCTGCTTGATTTTGATCTCCACCCCCAACCATTGAGTAAATGCCGCTAGCTGTGTTCAAAACACCGCCTCCGACAAAAGCACCCGTAAGAGCCGCAGAATTTTGCAGCCCTCCACCAATGACGGTGTAATCGCCAAGTCCGGTATTCCAACGCCCCCCGGCGACAGAATTATAGGCACCGCTGGCCAGGTTTCCTCTGCCTGCACCCAGTGCGTTATAGGGGCCGCTAGCGAGATTGTCCCGACCTCCTGAAATGCTGGAATACTCACCTAATGCGCTATTGGATGCCCCACCTGCAACCACGGTCGCAGTAGACCAGGCAGAATTTCCCAGTCCGCCGCCCACACGGCTATGTTCTGCCTGAGCTGTATTCCAGGCTCCACCCCCTACCGAAGCATAGATCCCTGATGCCAGGTTCGACTTTCCCGCACCCACCATGGCAAAGGAGCCCCAGGCCGTATTCCAACCCCCGCCACCGATGAAAGCCCCTGTAGTCAGGGACAGATTGGCGATGCCGCCTCCGATTTTGGTGTAATTCGCAACCGCTGTATTTTGGTACCCGCCTCCAATGGAGATATGGGTTGAAGGTTCGCTCAAATCGCCTGAGGTTGACCCTATTCCCAGATTGACATGGGTATGACTCAAGGCGCCCAGCAGCGGAACTGAATCATCCCTGGAAAGCGACCCTAAAACGCTCAGGGTGGCAAGGGGACGGGTGGTTCCGATTCCCACGGCCCCGCCCAAATAATAGGCCACTTGTCCAAGGCTCGTCGTACTGACAATCTTAAACGCACCGGTAGTGACCCCGAAGGCAGTACGGCTGTCGGAACCAAGAATAATTCTATCCAATCTCAGGGTTCCCTTGACATCCAGTGCATGGGCCGGATTAGTGGTATGAATCCCAATTCTGCCCTCAGAGGTGATCATCATGACTTCCTGACCTGGGCTTTCCCCCGTAGAAACCAACAAAGGCGGGTTGGAGCTATCCCCCAGGATCTCGAGGCGCGCGGAGGGAGTTGTGGTGTTTAACCCCATACGGGTACCCCAAAACACGATCACTGAGCTTTGATTGATGGTCTGAGTGGTTGCGGAAGCATTGAAACCCAGACTGGAGTCTCCTTGTAAAATCAGGTT
>CAZRLV010000174.1:0-7470 GCA_964600955.1 uncultured bacterium | reverse complement strand
ATAGGCTTGAATCAAGGGATGGCTTGCTCCTTCCAACCCCCCCATCCGAATCCCCCCTTGCATGCTCTCACGCACAGGATCTAGAATTTCTGACTCAATCTTGAGATTGAGCAAGCCTGCTCCGGCTCCCCTAGGAATGAAGTCCAGGTAGTCGACCCTACCTCTTTTTCGCCAAAGAGCTAGAAATCTCTCAAGTATCCGTTCATGTTCCGTGGGTTTTAATTTCTCTAAACCTTTGGGGGCGTTTTTAACAATAACGGCTTCAACCTCAGACCCCAGGAACAAGTGCTTATGAAGCCCGGCACAAAACCCCTCCACCCTTTGCAGCCAGATTAAATCCGGACTTGGAACCCTTTTCTGAAAAACAAGCATTAAAAGATATAATCCCCCATAGAAGCTTAGAAGCCAGGAAAATGAGACCGGTTCGGTGGATTGAATAAAGTAATCTAGGCTCTGCCCCCATGAAACCAGGGGGAGCAGAAAGACCTCACAGGGACGCGCAAAAATCTCTAGAATTTGCAAAGACCAGGCCCCCATCAAAGGCCCAAGAAACAGTGACACCATCCCTATGGCCAAAATCCAAGACAATGGAATCGATAACCCCACGCCGAGAACACTGAATGCGGGAGCCTCTGAAAAATGGTAGAGAAAAAAGGGAATCAAGGCCAGTTGCAGGCCTATGATAAAGACAAGACCCGACCAAAATGTTCTCCTGTGCGAACGCCCAGACATCCAGAGAATGAAGAAGGTAATTCCATAGCTCAATTGGAAGCCAGCCTCAAGCACGGCCAGAGGATCTATAAAACCATGTACGATCAGAACCAAGGATAAAAGCCGCAAAGGTGAGAAAGGACGCTGATAAACCGTGCCAGAAAAAAGCAAAATTGAATAGAGGCAAGCGCGGAGGACGGAAGTTGAAAACCCGGCCAGAAGCCCATAGTAAAGGATTCCAGCGCCATAAAGAATAAGTCTCAACCCAAGGGAGCCCAGGCAGAGATTTAGAAAAAAAACCAATAGAAGCCCCCAAAGTGAAACATGGAATCCGCTTACCGAAAAAATATGCACCAGGCCCAGGTTTTCAAACCCCTCCCTCCATTTTTTATTGCCCTCATCCTCATGACGTAAAATGGCCGCCAAAAGAAAATCTCGGGTTAGTGGAGTCTGCGCGAACAATCTTTTTAAAAGCCCCTGATAGACGAGTCTCAGTCGATGAACCTGAACCCTCAACACGGCCTTTAGGCTCATAGGAGCCCCTTTAACAGGGGCCACAGAATCGACCACCAGCAGGGACCAGAGCCTACCGTTTTTGGTTGAGTGCAGATGCTCCTTTATGGAAACTTTGACCAATTCGCCCGGCTTTACTGGTACAGGCTCCGAGATGGATCGAGTCCAAGAGGTAAAGTTCAAGGGGTTCCCCTCGATAGCCAATAGATTCAGGCGTAGACGAGACGAGCTTTTTGCCAAAACCTGAGCAAGATAGACACCTCCGTGTTCGAGGATCGGCAGGCTCTGCTTAGATTGACCTTGAGTGGTTTGCATCCGTAAATAGCCTGTAAAAATGGTTAAAACAGATAAAATTATCAGGGATTTTCCAGGATAGCTTCGTGACCAATACAGGCACACGAAAATAAAACCTGGGAGCAGGAGCCAGACTCCAAGCTCCAACCTATAGCCGAGAAATAGACCAAAAAGAAAGCAGCCGCAAAGAAGAAAAACCCGATCTTTCATGAAAACCAATCACGAAGAGCCATCCAAATCAGGCTGAGAATGAAAAGTGTATAGAAAAATAGGGTCTCAACCGATGTTGGGCGCCATCGATTGGGCTCTCTCACTAGGAGTTTTCCACACCCTCTTCTTCCGCCAACAGTGTCTGAGATGGCCTGAACTTCTTCTTCCCGTAGTAAATAGTGATGAAAAGAACAACCAGAGAAAGTAAAAAGAGGCCTAGAGCAGTCTTTTTGAGCGGAATGGCAATAAAGCAGTAGATGACCACAAGGGTCTGTAAGATTCTCAGGGATTTTCGCTCAGGAATACCTACTTTTAGAGTCGGGAAATTTCCATTCATCAAAACGGAAAGTAAAATTCCCCAAAGAGGCAATAGAAAGACCAGTCCTAACTGAGCCTCAAAATAGGGTCCAAACGCCACACAATAGCCCGCGAAAACGGCGCCGGCAAGAGTGGAAGGAATCCCAAAAAAGCCTGATAAGTTTTCATCTTGGATTGCCATTCGATCAAATTTATAAAGACGAATGAAGGTGGCTAAAATATAAATAACCCCACTTAGTTGAAACAAAATGGCAAAAAATGAACCACCCTCAAGTCCTGAAGGAATTAAATCAGCACCTTGATAAATGATAACACCTGGCAAAAGACCAAAGGCAATCGCATCGGCCAGAGAATCAAACTTTAGGCCAAAACGGGTGGTTGCCTTAAGCAGCCGTGCAGTCGTACCGTCCAGCTTATCCATGAGCACGCAGAGCAGAAGGAGCCAGCAGCGGTCTACCAAAACTTCAGAGATAAAAGCCTGATAAGCAAAATAGATACTGAGGAAGGTAAAGATATTGGGCAGAAGAACCTTGAGTCTGACTAATAGCTTAGGTATTTTCATAGCCTTGCCTATGATTTTTAGAGAGTTTCTTAATTATACCACTGTCAAGCTTTACAGACAGGGTTTCATGTTTTTGAACCTTTACCTGCCCCGGCCCCATCCCCGCCAACTTCTTTACGTATTTTAGCGGTGTATAAATAACTTCGGCACGGCCCTCGGCCCGCTTTGAGGATAAAAATGCAGCCAGCTGGGCCGCCTCACGAATACTGATCTCGGAAACCCGGCTGTCTTGACGAAGGAGAACATGAGCTCCAGGAGCATCTTTGACGTGAAACCATAGATCCTCTTTTTTGCCTATTTTGCGAGAAATCCAATCATTTTCATGATCGTTACGCCCCGAATAAATTTCCACGAATTCGCTTGAAAATAAAAGACGAGCCCTTGGGTTAGCTTTCTTTTTGGCCTTTACCCTTTGAAGGGGCTTGGATTTTAACACACCAAGATCCTTCAATTTTAGATAATGCTCCTCAATCTTGTGATGGTCTTTTTCATGCTTTAGTTTATCCAGGCTTCTTTTTAGAAACCGCTGTGAGCCCAGGAGATCCTCAATCTGGGCCTCTATACGCGGTATTCCGCGGCGATATTTGCGGCTTAACTTAAAAAGACGGTCTACATTGCCAGCAGGGGACAGCCTTGGATCAAGCTCCAAGATCAACTCCTGACACTCTTTATGAAAATTGACCAACTTCACGGATTTTGCGAACGGTTTGATTTTCGCCCGCTGAGAGTTGAGCAGTGAACCACGCACTTCAATCTCAGGGTGAGTTTGATACAAAACCAATTTCTGGCGCAGATCTGCTTCTTTTCGATCTAGTTTAATGAGCTCCTGCTCCAAAACCTTAAAAACTCTTGTCTTAACGGTCCGTAAGAGGTTTTGATCTTCATAGGCACGGAAAAACTCAGCCAAAAGAGCACTGGTGCTTTCATGATTTGCTATTTCACCATCCCAGTGCTTTTCTGGGTAAATATTGTAATTTTGAATTCCCAGCTCATCGAGAAACAATTGGTAAACTGGGACCTCAAGAACCTGGGTGAGTTTTTCTCTTGCAAATCCCGCAAAATCCTGCGGCTTTTCATGCTCAAGGAGCCATTGCACAAAACCGGGGGTGAACTCCTTAGCCTGTGATATAAAATAGGACTGATCTTTCGCATCCCAAGCAATGTCCGTTTTACTTTCGTCCCACTGAACCTGCTCTAGAGAGGGCTTTGGATGAGGTTCGAGAGAGTAAGCCCCGCCCTCGTGATATCCCTGGGCAGGCTTTAGCCCGCCCAATACCTTACGTTCCTGATCCAAAAGGTAGAGATTAGAGCGCACACCACGCAGATCAAGGACGATCGTATACGAAGAATCTTCTTTAGAGAACAGAATTTCACAAACTCGATCGCCGTAAATGGAAGTGACCGATTCAAGCCTGGCATTGAGCAGGTGCTTTCGTAGGAGAGAACAAAACGGAGGAGGTGAATTCGGTGCCTTTTCGCGTGTAGAAAGAGGGTAGACACAGCCGTTTTGAGGATGGATATGGATGTGAAGATAATGACAACTGCTGCGATACAGCCCGAAAACGAGACGTTCGTCACCGGACTGAAAGATCTCCTGAAGCCGAGCACCAGGGAATTTTACAGACAGCTCACCACAGAGAAGGTGAAGGTCGATCCAGTCAAGTCTCACAGCCTGCTCAGGCTCTAGGAGTCCAGCTCAATCTCATCAAGCTTGCCTTTGATTAGCCTTGCTGAAGCCCTCAGAGAGCCCAACTCCTCTTCCGTAAGGTTGAGCTCAAACACTTTCTCAACACCGCTCGAGCCCAATTTAGCCGGGACACCCACATAAACCCCCTCAATCCCATATTGCCCCTGGAGGAGAACTGACGCAGGGATAACACGTTTCTGGTTCTTAATAATGGATTCCACCATGTCCACAGCCGAAGAGGAAGGAGCATAATATGCAGACCCTGTTTTGAGGAGTTGGACAATCTCGGCCCCCCCGTTCTGAGTCCTGGTTACCAATCTTTCAATTGTGGCATCATCCATAAGTTCCGTGATGGGAATTCCGGCTACGGTCGTGAAACGTGGAAGAGGAACCATTTCATCTCCATGCCCGCCTAAAACCATAGCGTTGATGTTTTTGACTGAAACATCAAGTTCTTCTGCAATAAAGCAGGCAAAGCGTGCCGAATCCAAAACCCCGGCCATGCCGATAACACGCTCTGAAGGGAAGCCCGAAGCCTTGAGGGCCACAAAAGACATCACGTCGAGTGGGTTACTAACTACGATAATCGTGGAATCAGGAGCGTAACGCTTAACCTCTCTGGCCACCCCAGCAACGATCCCCTGATTCTTTTTGAGAAGATCCAGACGATCCATTCCAGGTTTTCTGGCCAAGCCGGCCGTGATAACCACCACGTCACTTCCCTCAATGGGGCCATAGGTATTGCTGCCTAAAACCTTTGAATCGAAGCGCTCTACAGGGGCGGACTCCATCATATCAAGTGCCTTACCCTGGGGCATTCCCTCAAGAATGTCCACGAGTACCACATCTGCGATCTCTTTCTCAGCAATTCTCTGGGCCGTTGTGGCCCCTACAAACCCTCCGCCAACAACTGTGACTTTGCTCATTTTCTCTCCCCCAATGATTCCTGGTGACTCTGTAATGCGTAAACCATATCACTCGCGTATTTATGCAAAGCGTTTTGGTCCAGCCCCTGACGAACCTGCTTTGTTAACTCAATGACCTTATTAAACTCCTCAATAGCCTGGTCTGATTTACCCTGCTTTATATAAATTTCAGCGAGAGTACAATGAGCAGGAGTAAACCCTTTTTTCTCCTTGAGAACCGCCTGAATTTCAGCCAGAGCCTCATCCAAGCGATTGAGATGTCTTAGGCAATCTGCCCGGTTATTGCGACACTGAAAATCCTCATCCTCCTTGAGAGCGCGGGTATAGAAGTCCAGAGCCTCTCCATATAGGCCGTCCTCGTAAAGAGCGTTGCCGAGGTTGTAAAGAATCTCTTCGTTATCTTCGTCCTTCTCCAAGGCATTGAGATAACATTCCCGAGCCCTTCCATACTGGCCAAGCTCAAAATGACACATTCCCTGATAAAAGTGGGTGTCCGTACAGTCTGGACCCATATTGCTGGCTCTGCGAAACTCAAGCAGAGCGTCGTCATATTCGCCCAGATTAAAATAGGCGAAGCCAATATTAAATCGTGCACTCTCGAGTCGGGGATTCAAAATCAGGGACTCTGTCCAGGCGATAATTGCCTTCCAGGGTTTTTTTAATTTGAAATACACATTGCCTAAATTGTACTGAGCCTCAAAATAATCGGGCTGAATATGCAGGGCCGTGCGGTACTCCTCCATAGCAAGAAAAAGCGCCTCTGTTCGATAGAACAGATTACCTAACTCTTTGTGCAAGACTGGATCTCTGGGTGACTCCTCCATTTTCTTTTCAAGAGCCTCGATTTGTTTCTCAAAGAACTGTTTCATGGATCCCTCCGCTCGTCATAGCCGCCCCCACGCCTGATTCCGAGCCCATTATACTTTCAAAGGTCAAGGCCTGTCTATGGTTGAGGAAAAATCAGGAAATGAAACCAAGAATCAGAGGTAGCAGAAGAATCCTAGGATGAAAAAAACCACCGCAGCGTCATCCTCTGGCTTGACCAGGGGATCCATTCAAAAGGTCGAAATCCTTGGTCAAGCACGAATGATCGAAGAGAAGAGGAAGATGGATCCCCCGGTCAAGCCGTAGAATGACAAAAATAAAGAACTATAGAATAAGAAAAGAGCGGGAAGGTGGAAGCAGAAGATGGCGACTATTTTTTTCCTCTCCCCATTCCGATGATTCCGATAGTTCTGTAGTTCCGATAGTTCTCTCCCTTCTTTTCTTCAACCTTTCGTGTTTTTCGTGCTTTTCGTGGTTAAACCTCTTCTCTTTAACTTCCTCTGCTACCTCTGATTCTTGATTTTTGTTATCCTGATTTTATGTGTGTTGAGCCTTTGGTCTTGGAATTAGGTGAAAAAATTTGGATTTCTCTAACCTCATTACAAGAGTTTTTAGACCCAACCGTCTACGAGAAAACCTTAAAGAAGATCAAAGAGGACCTGACATTTCCAAATCCCGCTTATATACAGGCATTGCGTTTTTCAAAGAACCGCCACTATATCCGAGCCCCCAAAACCCTGTCTCATTTTAAACTGCGAAAACCCAAAACAAATCCTGGTCTGGAGTGCCCCATTGGCTATCTAGAAACTCTGGTATCCCGACTGCGTCAGGTTGAGATCCCCCTTCAGGTCAGGAATAAGCTCTGCGAATACCCGGTAGAATTTTCCTCAAAACTTGCCCTATATCCATACCAGAAAGAGGCTACAGAAGACTGTCTAAAACGTCACAGAGGAGTTCTAGTAGCTCCATGCGGGGCTGGTAAAACTATCATGGCACTTGAATTGGTTGCCAGAAGAAAGCAGAAAACACTGGTTTTAGTCCATACCCTGGATCTGATGAAGCAATGGCAGAGCCAATGTGAAGAGTGGCTGAGCTTAAATCCCGCGTTAATCGGCCAGGGGCAGCGTCGTTTGGATGCGCCTATTATCGTGGCAACCGTCCAGACACTGATACGGAATAAAAGTTTGATCCTCGATTTGAAAAAACAGATCGGGACTCTGATTGTGGACGAGTGCCACCATACACCTGCAACAACCTTTCATAAGCTCGTCGGACAACTGCGCCCAACTTATCTCTATGGGTTTTCAGCCACACCCATGCGTGAAGATGGGTTGACCCCCATCATGCACCTTTTTCTAGGACCTACTCTGCACCGCGTCTTGCCTGAGGATTAGCAAAAAAAATCACCGCTTATAAAGCCTAGA
>CAZRLV010000173.1:0-7479 GCA_964600955.1 uncultured bacterium | reverse complement strand
TGCCCTCAATCGAACACTCCAGGACTCCAAGCGCTTAAGCGATGCAAGAATTGGGGAACTGGCGCCTAAAATTCGTGCCCTGGGGACATCTCGGTTTAAGGTGTTAACCCTAAAGCCGGGAGCCTATAACGACCTATACAACCGCTTCAAATCACAAAAGAAGAATTTGAACCATCTCTTAGCTTGGATGCATGCTACGGTGATCAAGGAGCTTATGGATAGAGACCCTGTCTTGAATCTGGCGGTGGTTGATCAGTTTGCCCGTGCCCAGTATATGACCCATGCATTAGAGGGGATTGAGCGCGAGTTCACCCTGGTTCAAAGGACCAAGGGTTAATAAAACCTGGCCGTAGCCGCCGCATCCATTCTGGCAAGAGATGCTTTAATTCAGTGGCATGAGGATGAAAAAAAACGTCTGGGGTTCGCGCTACCCAAAGGAGCGGGTTACAACACAATCTCTGCAGGAAGGCGCTATGTCTCCAGCTTTGGCAATGACGCACTGGAAGAAGTGGCAAAACTCCACTTTAAAACAACAGCAGAAATTTTAGACTAGACCCGTTTTCAAAGGCTTTTAACCATTTCTTCATTCCTATGATTCATGTGATTCCTTTGCTACCTATGATTCCTGGCTTCCCAATTTATAAATCTCCGTATACTTCGCATTCAGATAGCTCAGATAGGCCTGGCAATCGAGGTCTTTTCCGGTGACCTCCTCTAAGAGGGGACGGGCTTCGAGAAGGCTTCCTTTTTGGTGGATGCGCTCATTTAGCCATCGTTTCAGTTGTGAGAAATTGCCGGTGGAAAAGTTGTCTTCGAGACCTGGGAGTTCCTGGCGTGCCTGTTGGTAGAACTGTGCTCCCATCATAGCTCCCAGAGTGTAGACCGGGAAGTATCCAAAGGCTCCTCCGGCCCAATGCGAGTCCTGCAAAACACCTTCACTATTGCTTTTTGGATTGATATGCACGAGTTTTCTAGATAGCTCGTTCCAGGCATCGGGCAGGTCCTGTATCTTCAGGTCCCCAGAGAAAAGATCGCGCTCAAGTTGGTAGCGCAAAATAATATGCATGGGGTAGGTTACTTCGTCTGCGTTTATGCGAATCGGGCAAGGAGTAGAGCGATTGACGCGACGATAGAATTCAGAAGGGCTCAGGTCTTTGAGTAGCTCTGGAAATTTATCCTGGACCAGACGGTAAAAATGCTTCCAAAAGGATGGTCCCTGGCAAACCATTCTTTCCCAGAGAAGGGACTGGGACTCATGGACCATGATTCCAAGGGTGGACGCTACAGGTAGGTCCTGTTGATCATCTGTCCTTAGACCCTGCTCGTACATGCCATGGCCGCATTCGTGCACCAGGGATGATAATGCGGTAAAGAAGCTCTCCTTTTCATATCGAGTCGTCACGCGTACATCGCCAGGGTGAACCCCAATGGAAAAGGGATGTGCTGATTCGTCAATGCGTCCGCGCTCCAGGTCAAATCCAAGCTGATCTGCAACTGCTCTATTGATTTCCTTTTGTTTTTCTTCTGAGTATGGGCCTGAGGGGAAAGGAGGCACATCTTCCTGAGAGCTTTCAATACGGGTTTCAAGATCAAGCAGACCTTTTTGAAGTTCATCGAAGACAGAATCAACCCAGTCCTGAGTTAAACCTCGCTCGAACCCATCGAGAAGAACATCATAAGTCTCTTTGTCGGGGTAGAGACATTCGGCCATCCTTTTTTTAAGATCGATCCACTGCTGCAGGACGGGTGCAAAGCCCTCAAAATCATCTTTGGCTCTGGCCTCCTCCCAGGCGGTGTGGCCTGTACACATCAAGGCCGCAGATTCTTCGACCAGTTTTGTCGGTATGCGTGTACTCTCCAGGTAGCCTCGATGGGATTGTTCAATATTTCTCCACTCAGCGTTTGAATAGCTGTCTGGTCCTGAGTCATAGAGCTCAGTAATAATTTTGCCAAGGTCTTTATCTGTGGACATTTCATGCAGCAGACCAGAAAAACTTTGAATCTGTTTTGCTCGGTGTTCCTGCCCTTTTTTAGGCAGCATCACCTGTTGGTCCCAGGCCAGCACGCTCACAATACTTCCAAGGGTGGAAAGGTGGCGAATTCTTTGACAGTAATCTTCGTAATTTTTCTCGTTTTTCATGGCAATCTCCTGATGTGGAAAAGCAATATATCACTTTCATTGGTCGATAGTTGAATTAGAACGCGATTCAAGAAGGAGGAATTTGATGCATATTGCAGTTGTAGGTATGGGCTATTGGGGTCCCAATCTGGTGAGAAATTTTCTGTCCCACCCAGAGGTTGAATCAATGACCTGCGTAGATATCAGTCGCAAGCGCTTGAATCAGATTCAGCGTCAATTTCCTTCTGTTGCAATTTCAACTGATTTTGAACAGGTGCTACGCGATCCTGCCCTGCAGGCGGTGGCAATATCGACCCCGGTTGAGACGCATTTTGATCTGGCACGTCGTGCCCTTGAGGCCGGGAAACACGTATTTGTGGAAAAACCCATGACGCGCACGGTAGCAGAGTCCCAGGAATTGGTAGATCTAGCGCAAGCAAAGGGTCTAACCTTAATGGTGGATCACACCTTCTTATTTACCAGCGCCATTGAGAAAATGAAGCAAGTGGCCGGGAGCGGAGACCTGGGTCAGGTTCTATATTTTGATTCTGTACGGATCAATCTTGGACTTTTTCAAAGTGATGTAAATGTGGTTTGGGACCTGGCTCCCCATGATCTTTCCATCATGCTCCACCTTCTTGACGAGGTACCTACAGCCGTTCAGGCCACGGGCATGGCTCATTATCAACAAGGCATGGAGAATACAGCTTATTTAACCGTATTTTTTGCAGAAAAACTTTTAGCCAATTTTCACCTGAGCTGGCTGAGTCCGGTAAAGGTACGCCGTATCATCCTCGGGGGTGATCGGCGCATGATCGTCTATGATGACATGGAATCCGATGAGAAGGTGAAAATTTATGACAAAGGCGTAGAGGCCATTCCCCAGGATGAGGAGGGCTATGATGCCCGCGTTCAATATCGTATCGGTGATATCCATGTCCCGGCCCTGGAGAATAAGGAAGCTCTTGCAGGAGAGTTGAGCCATTTTATTGATTGTGTTCAGACCGGCAAGAAGCCTTTATGTGACGGCGCAGCGGGACTCTGGGTTGTTAAAATTCTTGAAGCTGCTCAGGAATCCCTGGACTCGGGGAAGAGAGTTCAGCTTTCCTAGGAATGATGATGAAGACTCTAAATATCGAAGACGGCAATCAAATTATCAAAAATGTGCGTGTAGGTGAAAATGTGCACTTACCTTCTTTCATCAACCTTTACGGCTGTGAGATTGGAAAGGGGACCCGTGTGGGCCCCTTTGTTGAGATTCAAAAAGGAGTGCGCGTCGGTGAAAACTGCAAAATATCCAGCCATAGTTTTCTTTGTGAAGGCGTCGAACTTGGAAATTTTGTTTTTATTGGCCACGGAGTGATGTTTACCAATGATCGTCGTCCCGGTGCCTGCAACGCGGATGGGAGTCTCAAGGGGGAGGGTGACTGGACTCTTGAATACACATGGATTGAAGACTTTGTCAGCATCGGTAGTGGGGCTGTGATCCTTCCGGGTTTAAGAATCGGTGAGCACGCTTCGGTCGGTGCGGGAGCTGTTGTGACCCGTGATGTCGCTCCTCACACGATTGTAGCCGGAAATCCGGCCCGAGTCATGAAAAAATGAATTTAGACGGGACTAAAGCTGGCTTATTGAGATCGATGACATTACACTTTAGTTAAAGGAAGCATGGGGGGCTGAGATGAGTCATAGCGTAAAGGACATGGTAATTACCTATTGCCGGGAGTCAGGGTGTCCGGTTCAGGCGACCATTGATCGGCATAGACAAAATGAGGGTTCTGAGAATGATATTCGGCTCATCAAACACTCAAACTGCATGCGCTGTGATATCTACCGCATTCGAAAATGGATGGAACTCAGGGAACTAAAAATCACTTCGAGTGACGACGATGAAGACCCGCGAACCCGGGTCTTCTAGTTTATAGGTCAATCAGTTCTTTTTTTTCAGGACTTGTGTATGAGTAGAGTTTAGCTTTGCCGTCCACCTCGGTTTCCAGATGCACGGGGCGTTTCCAGACATAAGCCATATTCTCTAGAGTATCCCAGGCATAGTCCTGTCGCAAATCGCCTTCGTGATGGTGCTTCAAATAAAGCTCTCCGCGATTTTTATAATTGCCGTCCTGAATGACAATATGAGGGATTCCGAAATTGGCCAGGTTTTCAAGAAACTGGTTCTTGATAGCTTCATAGCTTCGGTCACTGATGACCCACTGTCCGGTCTGAGGGTCAAAATTGTACTTGAAAAGCTTGTGCTCGTCACAGAATTCTTCAGTGAGGTATTTATCGATAAAGGAGTAGTCATTCTCGATACTGCGGATCTCAAAGATTTTTTCTCTACCCAGTCCTAGCTTTTTGTCCCAGTTGCGTTTCTCTGAAGCTGATTTACAATTTTCCCATTCGGGTCCGAACTTGCCTTTATTCCAGCGGTCTTCAACATCATGCAAGAGAGTGAAACCAAGGTAATAGGGGTTGAGCTGATAGGGGCTTTTTGCCAGTGTCCCTGAATGGTCCATAGCAAAGGAAACGAAATCCTGGGGCTCAAGGAAATGCTCGGTCATGAGTTTGAAATGCCAGTAGCTGGCCCAGCCCTCGTTGAGAATTTTTGTATAACCCTGGGGGCAGAAATAATAACGTTCTTTTCGAACAATATAGAGGACATCTTCCTGCCATTTTTTAAGAGGAGCATGCATGAGCAGGAAATACAGAATGTCTTTTACGGGTTTGGGGGGAAAGCTGGTTTGCTGTTTGAGCTGCTCTTCAAACTGCTTTTTCTTAAAATCGATATATTCAGGAGAATTGAAAAAAAGCTCCATGTAATTGGGGTTTTCAGGATTGCTTTTGCGCTTTAAAATTCTGACCAACTCGGCCTCAGATTCCAGGTCCTCGGACGGAGTGGTGATGGTTTCAGCCTTCTCGAGAGGGCTGATGTGATCTTGAATCGAGAGGCAGGCATCAATGAAACGCTCAACCTCTTTTTCACCATAGAGCTGAATATAGCGCTCAACCCGCGAAGCGTGGTTGGCCATATCGTCCATCATTTTACGGCTGGTGCCTTTAAAATAGATATTGTTTTTGAAAAAATCACAATGTCCATAAACATGGGCAATGACCAGCTTTTGTTCCATCAAATCATTGTTTTCCAATAAATAGGCATAGCAGGGATCATTATTGATCACCAGTTCATAAATTTTGCCCATGCCCCATTCATAGCTGCGTTTTAGTTTTTCATGCTCTAGACCAAAATTCCAGTGGTAATAGCGCATTGGAAACCCACCGTGTGAAGCGATCTCGGTCAGGTAGGAATAAGGCAGAAGGCAAAAAGTAGTGGGAAAGAAATCCAAGCCCTCCTTACGGGCTACAACTGCGATCTTTTCAGCCCATTCCTGAAGTTCCGGAGTTAGATCCATGATTTTTCTATTTCCCTTTTTTCAAGAAATCCTTAATGGACTCCAAGATTCCGTCCTTGTTTTTGATGAGAGAGATCACCAGCCGGTTGCGACAGGTCTCATCCAGTTCTTCCATAAAGCGCTCGAGGACTTCTTTGAATTTTCCGGATCCCCATTTGGAGGTGACCTGAGCGTAGGAGAATTGATTACAGCTGGGGAGGATGGTTTCCTTGAGTATTTTGACGCAGAGCGTGTCATCTTCAGAGGACCAGTTATCTCCGTCCGAGAAATGGAAAGGATAGATGTTCCAGTCCTGTGCTGGATAATGGTTCTTGATCACTTGCTCGCAAAGAGCATAGGCAGAGGAGATGTTCGTACCGCCCCCTTCGGAGATACGGTAGAAGACATCATGGTCCACGATCTTAGCCTGGGTATCGTGGACAATATAGACGATATCCAAATCATCGTATTGGCGCTTGAGCCAGCATTCAATCCAAAACATCTCTGTGCGCACGATATCTTTTTGTTCTTCGCCCATGGAGCCTGAAATATCCATCATAGCGATGATGACGGCGTTAGCCTTTTTCTCCAAGACCTCATCCCAAACTTTATGGCGCTTGTCATCAGCCTCGATCATGATGGGAGGTGCTTTGTCCAGTTCAGGATCAAAATTGCCCTCGATCATATTGCGTATGATGGAGTTTCGAATGGTTCGACGGATGTCGAGGGTGGCCTCGGGGCCCGTTTTTCTAAGATTTGTCCAGCGGATTTTCTTGGTGGTAATGCTGACTTTTTTGCCCTTTTCCTCGATATTGGGTAGTTCTAGGATTTCACCGAGGATTTCCAGCATTTCCTCGAGATTGACATCCACTTCAATCTCATGTTCGCCGGGTTCGTTTCCCGCTTTTGAGCCCTTGCCGCGCTGGGGTTTTGCCGGTTGTTGACCTGGAAGGGGTTGTCCAACCTCTCCCTCACCTTGACCTACATTACCACCCTTGCGACCATCTACTACGAAGCGTGGCAAACGCAGGCCGTAGATTGGAACACGGACCATTTTTTTTCCGCGACGGCCCACGAAGCTCTCATCAGTAACATACTGCTTGAGGTTCTTCTTAATCTTTTCTTTGATCTTTTCGCGCAGACGTTTATTCTCACGTTCCCCGCTGCGGATCATGTCCGTAATATGAATATTGCTCATTAGATTGAAGGGCGGGCCTAGTCAAAGGTGATATCACCTCGAGCG
Source organism: uncultured bacterium (assembly GCA_964600955.1). Taxonomy (GTDB): domain Bacteria; phylum Muiribacteriota; class UBA6191; order UBA6191; family UBA6191; genus CAZRLV01. Next base: position 731 of record CAZRLV010000173.1, on the reverse strand, counting down.
AGCAGACCCCCGATATAGTTCATCAAATCCTTGGAACAGTGCTGACAATAACCGTACTCATCAATAAGTCGTGTCTTAATCACCTCAAGTTTTTTGAGGTTCTCGGTGTCCGTCTGGGCTGTAGAAAAGGTAGTTAGTTTAATATTATTACGATTGTCCTCGAAGATCTTCTTCTCAATAGCCTTGCGCAGTCGATTGTCCGTCTTGTAGTTGAATTTTTCGCCTTTGCGCATGAGCGATCCGATGGAAGCCATCAATGAGGCTCGAAACTGCTCTTTACGGGCTTCAGTGATCCCCCCGATTTTCTCCTCAATGGAACGGAGTAAGGTCTCGTCGGGATCCATGTCCTCACCGGTGATGGGGTCTTTGACCTTGTCGTGATTGATATAGGCTTCGACATGATCGAGGTAGTTAGCGCAAAGCGCTTCCATGGCGGGCTCGTAGCTAGCCAGAAAGGCTTTCAGAACCTCACCTTTGGCGATTTCATTGAACTCTTTTCTCACCAGGTCAATGATATCAAGATAGCGCTCTTTCTCGTCAGACGAGACCTTGGGGAAGCTGTTGAGCTGAAGTGAGTTATGGATATTATGCAAAATTGCAAACGGATTCAGGCAGGCAACTTCCTCCGAGATCAAGGTGTTGGCCAGGATGTTGACGATCGCTCTAGGGGAGATCCCCACCATACCTTCACTCACAGACTCCATCTTGCTTTCTCGCAGGTCTTTTTCTTT
>CAZRLV010000172.1:0-7497 GCA_964600955.1 uncultured bacterium | reverse complement strand
ATGGTAAAGACCACGGATCTAAAAGACCCCCATTGGAATCAGAGCCATCAGCCTAGCACCTCGGTTATGGATTACCCCGATATAAATCTCACAGAGAATCTGGAGCATCGAGGAAAAATTCTAAATGATTCCCTTGGAGAGTATGATTATAAGGCGATTGCCTATGGGTATCAGCCCATTTTAGATGAGAAGCAGGAGGAGCAAACACTAACCAGCCTGGCGCAGTCTTTGCGAACCTCCGGGCTTGAGTATGCTACGGATGAGGGTTTATACCTTGGCTATGATCCTCGGGTTCAAGCCGAAGATCAGGGCGATGATCCGGTTCTCTCGGCTCTTGAAAGGCTGGGTGTAGTGCGCAAGATATTTCAATCTGTTGAAGCGCAGGTTCTAACCACCGGAGGGCGCTATTTTAGACTGCGTGATGCCGTTTTCACCCTGATTCAGGATGTTTTGCAAAAGACCTGGTATTTGACACAGGTGATTGGTGGAATTAAGACTCGGCGGGATCACGCCGGCGATCCAGGGGGTCTCTTGCCGTTTACCCCTGTAAGCCGCAGGCAACAGGAAAATGCCCTTGATTTTTTTCAGGATCAGATTTTTAGCGAAAATCTGTTTGGTATTCCAACAGAACTTTTGAGCAGACTGGGTATCAATGCTTATCACTGGGAGTCACGATCACCGCTTCCCCTGGAGCGTATCCTCAGCTTTTTTAGGATTTTGGTCATCTGGGGATCTTTGAGTCACCGATCATTCCAGTTCCTGGCAAATTATCATCAAATACTGGGGCAGCAGTCCATGACCCTTGATTCTCTTTTTGAGCGAATGCATTCAATGGTATTTATAGATTTGCAAGGGAAAACTTGGGCAAGCGAAGTTTCATTAAGCGCTGTGGATATGGAGTCACAGAGGTTTTATGTGCGCTATCTGGGCTATTTGAAGGCTCGATCCGCAACCTATCCGGGTCACGTGGCTTCATTGATCAGTCATAATCTGCAAATTCTCAAGGTCAGGCTGTTAGCCTTGCTTGGTTCAGGCCCCCAATCGGGCTTCATCCCCTTCAAACTCAGGCTTAAAACCCAAAGAAGTTTTGAAAACACGGAAGTACGGGCTCACTTCAATGACCTTCTGGCATCCATCAATCAAATTGAATCGATGCGCATCGTTCAACAAAAATAATCCAATCTATAGTTATTTAAGGTCGTTATTGGCGTATATTAGCTAGTTTTGGTGCTTATTTACCCTTAGATTAGTATAGCCTGGGTTTATATTCTTCGTCGATTTACCGATGGGCGTAGCAGGAGAATCTGCATTCTGGTGAAAAATCCAGAGTGGACGAACGTATTGAGTCGATTTGGAATCCACCCGGATCGGGTCTGAAAAGTTCAAGGAAACCGAGATTAGCCAGGAAGGCTGATTTGAAATAAATCAAGGAAGATCATGGGATTTCGCGTAAGTAGTCGTCTGTCCACAGACCTGTCCGCTCTTCATCTGGATAAAGGCAACCAGCGCTTAGCCCATTCCATTGAACGCCTCTCAAGCGGTGTACTGACAGCCACATCCGATACGGTGCCGGGTGAATCTTTTACGATTTCCAAAGCTTATCGGGTGTCTATTTTGGATGCTTCAAGCCTGGATCAGACCGCTGTTCGCTATGGATGTGACAGTGGGAATCATCTGGATTTTTTCTCAAATAATACGGGGTCCAATAACAAAACAACTCTGCGTTCCGGTGGGACATTGCAGGGTATTGGGCAAAAAGCTTTTGGCATTGACTTTAATCTTCAGGTAAAAGCCTCCTCTCTCAGGTTTCAAGTAGGGACTCGTAAAGGTCATACTATAGGATCTCAAATTGGAGACGTTAGTCCGGATTTCCTGGGTCTTAAGGGATTGGATATTACCACCATGGAGACCGCAACCCGCGCTCTGACAGCCATTGATAATGCTGTTAGCTGTATTGCTCAAAATAAAACTCGTCTGGGAGTGATGCAATTGCGGATGTTGTCGTCTGTTCTTAGAACAGAGGATGCAAGTCTTCATCACAGCGCATCGCAGTAACGGGTTAGATTGAGAAACAAATCTGTTTTGAGACAATCGATACGATCAACCCCAAAATGGCTGATGTTGTCATGCATGAATTCTGGCATGGCTATCGTTTTTCCTTGGGACCGCCATCAAGTCCATTTTGGCCTCCGAGCGTATGATTTTGGAGCACAACCCTTGAATTTTCACAGTTTTTCGGATTCCGTTTTTCTTGACATTGGTAAAAACTCGGGGATTGAGGGTCAAGCAAGGGACTATAGCGAGCCTTATTATTACTCTGGGTTATTTAGATATCCGAGAGACCATGGCCTATGTCTCGCGGTAACGGTTTTTATCCATCCTTTGCTATAATCCAACGCAGTTTGTTTCCAAGGTGTTCTATGCGTGTCATTTACCTATTTTTTTTCATTTTTTTAGGAAGCGGGGCTCTCTTTGCTTATCGAGTGGTTCCCAGACCCGGTGAGACTTCCACTCAGGGCCAGGAGCGGGTTTTTCATGAATTTGTTTCTGAATTGAAATACCTTAGATTGGACCCAGAAAAAATTTTTGCGGGAGCTACGGGCAAGGCTCCTGTCTTTGTGCTGGGTGACCAGGTTTTAAAATCAGAACTTCGAATCAGGCTGAGCCGTGAGGAAAAGGAGTTTTTCTTGCATAGTTTTTTACCTGCCGAAGATATTGAATGAATAGGTTGAGAAGAAGAAGGAATCAGAGGAAGCAAAGGAAGCTGAAGAGAAGAGGAAGCAAAAGTAGCAATGGAAGCAGTGGGAACAGTGGAATGGAAGGGGGGGATGATTTCTTCCATGTTTGTCATCCTACGGCTTGACCGGGGGATCCACTCAAAAAATTGTAAAAATTTTTCATTCTGAATTCTGGCTTCTGACTCCTGGATTCTTTTTATTATTTTGACCTGAAAGTAGGAGATGGAAATATCTTAGAAAATCGTGGTAGTCCGGGCGAGGTGTTAAAAAAAGTCTTTGGCTTTGATCGATTTTTAGGTCAGCAGGAAGCCGTCATTGATGCAGCTATTCAAGGTCGAGATGCCCTAGTTTTAATGCCCACCGGCGGGGGTAAATCCCTGTGTTATCAAATTCCATCCCTGGTTTTGGAGGGTACAGGCGTCATAGTTTCACCTCTGATCGCTCTGATGCACGAGCAGGTCAATACCTTGAAACAACTGGGGATTCGAGCAGAATTTTTAAATTCGAGTCTGTCATATGATGAGCGTCAGCGTGTTCTAGCCGATGTGCGGGCCGGGAAAATTGAACTGCTCTATATGGCTCCCGAAGGGCTCCTGAAAAATGGATTTGTTCACCAATTGCATAATTGTTCTCTGGCATTATTTGCCATCGATGAAGCGCATTGTGTTTCACAGTGGGGCCATGATTTTCGACCGGAGTATCTGCGCATCGCTGAGATTACATCACAGTTTTCGGGGATACCGACCCTGGCTCTAACTGCCACAGCCGATGAGCGCACGCGTGAAGTCATTCTCGAAAAACTGGGAATGGAAAATCCTTTGTCCTTCGTAGCTTCATTCGATCGTCCTAATATCACTTATAGGGTAGAGTTAAAAAACTCTCCTTCGGCTCAGTTGCAGCGATTCATCAAAAAGGAGTTTGCGGGATCTTCAGGCATTGTTTATTGTTTGTCCCGCCAAAAAGTTGAGAAGACGGCAAGCTATCTCTCGTCCCATGGAGTCGATGCTTTTCCTTATCATGCGGGGTTAGCTCATGAAGTTCGCGAGCGAAATCAGAACCGTTTTTTGAATCAGGATGGGGTTGTGATTGTAGCTACGATCGCCTTTGGAATGGGGATTGATAAACCCGATGTACGCTTTGTGGCTCACCTGGACATGCCTTCTAGCATGGAGGCTTATTATCAGGAAACAGGAAGGTCTGGAAGGGATGGAGAACCGGCAACGGCCTGGATGGTCTACGGCTTGCAAGACGTCGTTTTACGCAGACAAATGATCGAAGGGTCGGAGTCTTCAGACCTCTTTAAAAGGGTTCAATCTCAAAAGCTGAGTGATATGCTTGCCTATTGTGAAACCACCAGTTGTCGCCGTCAATTGATCCTGCGTTATTTTGGAGAAGTTTCAGATCACGGATGCGGGAATTGTGATATTTGTCTGGATCCTGTAGAGACTGTAGATGGTCTGGTGCTCGCTCAGAAATTTATTTCTTGTGTCATACGTACAGGTCAGAGGTTTGGAGCTGGCCATGTAATCGATGTGTTGCGCGGCAAAGACTCAGAGAAAACCCGCCACTATGGACACCAGTCTCTAAGCACGTATGGGATCGGTTCGGACATTGATGAATTTCAATGGAAATCTGTTCTACGACAACTCGTTGTCCATGGCTATCTGGCGGTTCAGGGGGAGTATTCCACTCTGGGATTAACCCAGTCATCGAGGAATCTTCTAAAGGGGGAGACAGAGTTTCAGATCCGCAAAGAATTGAAGAGTCGTACATCAAAATGGTCGAAACAAAAAAAGAGCCCGGCAGCAGTCTTTGAAGATCTAGCACCATCCCAACAGATGTTGGCCGAGGAGATCAGGCTGTGGAGAAAACTCAAAGCCAAAGAACAAGGACTGCCGGCTTTTCGGATTTTTGGAGATAAGACTCTGCATAGCCTGGCAGAAATTCAGCCACGCAACTTCAAAGAACTTCAAAGTGTCTACGGCTTTGGAAGTGCTCGCACAGAGTCCTACGGGCAGGAGATTCTCGAAATCCTACGCTCAGCGGCCTCATGAACGGAAACGAAGAAGGAACTATAGAATAGGTGAGGAGACAGAATCCAGAAGTCAGGAGAAAGAGAATAAGAAGTAATAGGATGAATCAGGGAGTCGAGGAATTCAAGAATCAAAGTCGTCAAGTTTAAGATTTAGGAGTTGTCTTCCTCATTCTGAATTCTTGATTTTATGCTGAATTAACCAGGCTACCTGTTTGCACTGAAACCAGGAGTTCATCAAAATTTTCCTGAATTTTCGCGATGGCGTCCTGGATCTTGGCCAAATCCCGAATCTGCTGTTCTAAAAGGTGGCGGTGTTTTTTCATGGACTTGCAGTTTTCCAAAGCTATACTGACCTCTAGAAGTACAGATTCATAGGGTCCGTAAAGTTTCTTAATGATTTCATCTAGTGACCCAAGTGCCTCGGTCATTTCCTGATTGATTTGTGTCAGGCGACGAGCCAAACTCCTGCAGATATGCACAATAATAACGGGGTGATCCTCGGCTGTGGATTCAAGCTCTTCGGAGGGCAGGATCATGAGTTCAGTTTCGGTCAGCGTTTTTAGGGTTCGGCGGCGCTTCCCGATTCGGGGTCGTTGTTTGCCCTGTCCTGAAAGGGCTTTTACGGTTCCCAGAGTATCTCCAACTTCCATGAACTGTAAAAGCAGGCTATCTCCCTCAAAGACCCCGACTCTGCCACTTTGTAGAATATAGATTTGGTCGGCTTGATCTCCCGGTGCGCAAAGATCCGTTCCAGGGTCCAGTTTACGCATAAGGGGACTCAGAAACAGTGATTCACCAAAGAACTGACTTTCAGAGGAGCCACGAGCCTCTTGATGGTCTGCGGCGCTAAGGGGCTTTTGAAATCGGTAGGTCTTTCGATACAGGGGGGATTCATGCAGGAGTTCTTTCAAAGCTCTTAGCGCAAGTTCAGGAGATTCTTCAGCTATTTTAGAAACTTCTTCTACAATGGCTGTAAAGCGTGGAGGATAATGGACTAGCATGTCTTGGATTTGTTTGGACAGTTCCTGGTACATGGTGATGCTGTCGATACATTCCTCCATTCTGCGCGCCAGTCCGATGGCTATATTTAAACCCAATTTGGGGTGCTGCATCAGGGTATTTTGAAACTCATCTCCGGAGGCAGGGATAATAGCAATCACGGTGTTTTTTAAGGTTCGGATACTGGTAGATCTTTCTTTGCTAAGCAGGGGGCCCATTTCCCCCAGGACGGTTAACGGGCGCGAGAGACTGGCGACTCTTACGCCTCGTGTTTCGACAATTTTGCGCGTATCTTCATGAAAGTCATCTAGGTCTTCTTTGCAGGGTAGGAGGCTATTCGCTGTATAAATGACTTCCATTTCTCCCTGGAGGAGAAGGTAGATTTTGGAAGAGACTTCTCCTTGCAGAAAAAGAAATTCCTGCTCCCTTAGAATGCGACGGTCCAGTTTGCCCAGTTCACGTCGAAATGACTTCTTCTCAAGGTGTAAAAGCTCAGGGGATTCATCAATTGAGACCTCGCCCAGGTTTGAATCCTGAATTTTTTTCACCAGGGTGTTGCTTAGAATTCTGCCACGATCCAGGATTTTCCCCTGGGGCAAAGTTAAGGACTTTGCCAGAATCATACCTTTCTCGAGTTGATAAACCCCTAATTCACGCATTCCAAAAATGATACCGGCATAGCCCTAGGCTTGTCTATTTATATGAACTTAGGGAACTATTTAGCCCCGATTCCAAGTTCACCCCCCTTTTCCCCGTAGGGGGCGGGCATGCCCGCTCCGAGACGACTGTTATTGCGGGTCAAGCATGCTTGACACCCTACGGGAAACCTGGCTAAACATGCGAATCCTACAGGTTTATGGGCCGGTATAGGTGGGAAATTAGGAGACAGGCCAATTTTTTACAGGCGCCACCCACAAATCTTTATCTGTGGGGAACCAGCAGGAATTAGGAAATTAACTATGCCGTTGCCAAATCTGATCGACTCTCCTGTGATGGATGTACTTTTACTTCTTTTTCTAGCTTTTCACCTAATCTAATTCTTGCCAGTTTCATGTTGTATCGCATCTGCAAGTTCAACCAAAATTCAGGCTCGATCCCAAAGTATAACCCCAGTCGCAATGCCGTATCAGCGGTAACTTCTCTCTTGCCATGGACAATCTGACTGATTCGATTTGGCGGTACACTAATGTCTACAGCTAGTTGGTTTTGGGAGATATTCGAGGGTCTCAAAAAGGCCTCCATGAGAACATCCCCAGGTGTAATTGGTGTTAGTTTTTTTTCCATGACTACCCCCTATGATAATCAACTATCTCAACGTCGCTGGCACAGTCTTCTTGCCATACGAAACAAATGCGCCACTGAGCATTGATTTTAATACTGTACCGTCCCTTCCTATCGCCTTTCAACTTTTCAAGCCTGTTTCCCGGCGGGATTCGTAAACTATTGAGGGAAGTAGTGGCATTCAGAATTTCAAGTTTTATTCTAGCTGATCTAGAAATACTTCTAAATCTCTTGACTTCCAAGTCATTGAATAGCTTTTCCGTATCCCTCTATGTCAGGCTAGTTGTCACCCCTATATTACATGACGAGAAACGTCATGCGTCAATATTGGATGGGTCGAACGCTTTTTGTGAGTGCCGGTGCAGCGGTTTTGTTAGGCAATCTTTCTTTCTCCTGAGTAAGGAGTTCTCTGAACTTTTTTTGATCGACTCTCTTTCCCCATTA
>CAZRLV010000171.1:0-7499 GCA_964600955.1 uncultured bacterium | reverse complement strand
ACAGAACTATCGGAACTAGAGAACTATAGAATAAGAAAAGAGCGGGAAGGTGGAAAAAGAAGAATGAAGATGAAGAATTTTTACGACCATTTGTATGGATCCCCCGGTCAAGCCATAGGATGACAGATTTTTATTCTGCATTCCGATGATTCCTGTAGTTCCGATAGTTCTCTAGTTCCTTCTTCCTTTTATTCCTCTTCTCATTCTCCTCAAAACTCACCTCTGAGGTTATGACCTGCCGGATCAGTAGATCTCCGAAATAGCTGGCGTCCTGTTGGTTGATATGGATGATGCTCTGCAGCCTGTCCCCCCCGCCCTCTGATTGAAGAGACTCCACCCTCTGACTTTTTAGCACCAGTATTTTTTGATCCAAAGCCCTCTGGTAAAGCCTAAGTCGCCCTTCTGATGCCAGAATTCTGGCCGGCTTCTCGCGCTTGCCCTGTAAGGTAGCCGAGCCCAGTCCCAAAATAAACCAGCCCTTGATGTTCTTAGCTCCCGCGATGGCAATTTCAAAGCAATAGAGTCCTGGGTTCAGGGCCTCTTTGAGATGGCGGGTCATTTTAAAGCGCTTGGAACCAAACCTATCCGCTAAGGGTAACTCCTGGTAATCTCCGAGATTCGCCTGGCGGTCTAATAAGGCAAGATCAGACTTATGGATACGGATATTTTCAATCTTAGCCCCACCAGGAATAACTCCAGAAAACTCCAGGATCTCTACTTTCTTTCTACCGGTAATCTTTCGTCGCTCTGTGAGTTCCAGTGCCTGACAATCCACTGGGAGTTGCCAGTCCAGGGGCAAGGGCGTCTTCCCTAAAAGAGAGCGCACTCGCTCAAAAAGTTCAAGGGCATTTCGATCAATATAAGGCTTCTCTCCAGGCAGTTCCAAGATGCGCTTTATGGTTTGAATAACGGCCCTGAAATTCCCCTCAAGATAATCCGCATGTGCCTTTCGAATCAAAGAAAATGCCTGGTCCCGGGACTCCGTGCCGCTATGGGAGGGAGCGGGGGCGAAAAGTAGCAATAGAGTGCCCAGGACCAGGTTTGGGAAAAGAAACGTCTTCATGATTTTTCCCTGCCAGGCTTTTCTCGGAAGCGATAGCCGGTTCCATGTACGGTTTCAAAATAAGCCGGTTCAAATTTCTGGCGGAGTTGAGCGATATGCATATCTACGGTACGCGTGGTGGGGTAGCGCAGACCCCAGACAGAATCAAGAATCTCATCCCGGCTAAAAACCTGGTCTGGATTTTCAAGAAAAAATAAAAGAAGGGAGTATTCCATGCGTGTCAAAGAAACCAGATCATCTTGAAATCGAACCTCCATAGAGCCTGAATTGAGACGAATTTCACCGGAACTCAGTATTTTTAAATCTCCTGTTTTTCCACCCGATTCCTCTTTTCTTGATCTGAGTTGGGCGCGGATACGAGCCACAAGCTCTCTGGGGGCAAAGGGTTTGGTCATATAATCATTCGCCCCCAACTCCAGCCCCAAGACTTTGTCAACCAGTTCACTGCGAGCGGTTAACAAAATTACCGGCAGATTAGACCCGGATTCGCGCATCTCACGAATCAACTCGATTCCTTGACCATCGGGCAGCATCCAGTCCAAAACCAACAGATCGGGATCAGATGCTAATTTTTCACGCGCCGATTTCAGATCCGAAACCGGCTCCACCTCAAAACCATCCTTTGCAAGATAATCTTCAAGCGACTCCAAAAGAACCGCATCATCCTCAACCAGTAAAATCCGTTGCATCATTCAAAACTCCATTCCGATGATTCCTATAGTTCCGATAGTTCTCTCTTCTAGAACTAGTTCCTTCTTCCAACTTCCTCTGATTTCTTCTCCAAAATCCTCACCCTCACTCGCGTGGGATTCTCTTCAAATTCCAGTTTTCCTCCCATTTGTGAAATAATTTTCTCCACAAGAGTCAGCCCCAAACCCAGGCCCTCTCCTTGGCCCTTTCTTGAAAATGGGTCCAGGGCATCCAAAAAATCACTTTTGCTGAGTGCTCCCTGGTCTTGGACCAGGATAGTTAGTTGGCCTGAATCCAGTTTGAGCCCTAATTTTACCGGTAATACACCATGTTTTAGAGCGTTATCGAGAAGGTTTTGCATGACAACCCGGACCCAATAAGGATCCATGGAAAATCCTTGATCTGGCTCCAATCCCTGAAACTCGACTTGATCTGAATCCTTCAGACTCTGTTCTAAAATAAGTTCCTGAAAAAAATCATTTACTGATTCGCAGTTTTGTACCTGGAACTGAATATCACCCATGGTGCTGTCTGAACGAAGATACTGGGTACTCGCCTCAATCACGCGCTTTAGTCGATGCATCCCCTGCGTCATCTGAAAAAAAGCCTGCTGATTCTCACCTGATAAATCATCAAAATGCGAACGAAAAGGCTCCAAACTAAGCTGCATGGCAGCCACAGGAGTTCTCAGCTCATGCGTCAAAGTTTGCAAGATGAGCAATCGCTGTTGTTGGTCCTTGACCCTGCGTCGAATCTCGCGAATCGTCAAATGAATCAGGTTCAAACCTAGAAGAATAACACTGGCCAATGCCAGATAGCGGTATTTCCTCGACAGAGAATCAGACAGGCTTAGTGTTGACTCCCAGGCTAATTCTCCCTCCTGACGAACTGTAAATCCGCTGATCTCCTCAGTGGTTGAAAACCCTGTGCCGGCCAAAAACTCATTCCAATTCGAGCGATGGAAAACCTGATAAATGGGATAGCTTGTAGACACACCAGGTCGTGAAGAAATTCTAAATAGAACATAATTATTGGAAAGAACGGCCAGAGCTCCATCGAGAATCAGCCCCCAATCCTTAGAGTCCAATTCAGCCATGAGCTGTTCTCTTTTGCTCAGCCTCAGGTTTTTCGACAAGGGCTTGATCTCAAGAACATGTGCTCGGCCTAAGGCCCCACTCAGCCAGGCCGGGTCTTGAAACTGTGCTAATCCCGATTGAGCGGCGAGATAAACATAGGAAAATCCTGAAACGTCCACAAACGGGCGTAGGTTCATAAAACCCTTGGGTAGATGGCTGATTTGCTTACAAAGGAATTGTTGCCAAACAACCGATTTTTGCAAATCATTGTGGAGGTTTTGCAGCCCTCTCGGCCACTCACAAGTCTTGGAACCTCGATGCAAAACCTGAACCTGAGCATAACCATATTGATGAAAACGCGGCAGGGTTTGAGCGGGGTCTACTAAATCCTTATTGCGAGATACCTGTGGCAAGTCTGCCGGAGAGAATCTCATCACTCCGGGGTGGAGTTCAATAAATTCGCGCTTAAGATTTTCAGTCTTTTGCATGGCAACCTTGTCCACAGGTTTTCGTATTAAATGATCCTGGGTATAAAACGACAGGAGCATAAAAATAAGGGCTAGAGTAATGAGGACCAAAGTGGTTCGCATAGATCGTCATTATAGTTCATCTCAGGCCGAACGATTCCCTCGAATCTCCAGAGTGACCTTTAATTTCACGGGCTGTCCCTGACGCTGAACCTTGAGTGACACCTCCTTTCCAGCAGGGATTTCCTGGATCTTTTTTATCAAAATTTCTTTGTCACGCACTTTTTGACCGTCAATTTCTAAAATCACGTCTCTGGGTTTTAAGCCAGCCTTCGCTGCGGGTGTGCCAAGAATCACCCGCTCCACCAGCGCGCCATGGGGTGAATCAAGTCCGAGATAAGGCAGAAGCTCCTGTTTGACATCCTGAACACGCACGCCCAGCCAGGAATGCTGAAGCCTGCCAAAGCGTGAGATATCACCGATCATGCGCTTTGCCAAATTCACGGGAATAGCAAAGCCAAGACCCTGACCTTGAGGATTGATAGCCGTATTGATGGCAATTACCTCACCCTTTAGGTTCAGGAGCGGTCCCCCGCTGTTTCCCGGATTGATCGACGCATCTGTCTGAATCAGGTTATTGTAGCGGGTCTTCTGGCCGAGATTGAGATTTCGACCCCGTGCCGAAACAATGCCTGCTGTCACGGTCCCATCCAAACTAAAGGGTGAACCGATGGCAATAACCCATTCCCCCACCCTGAGATTGTCGGAATTTCCCAATTTAGCAACAAACTTTGGATCCAATGTTCCTGAAAACATAGGATCATCCAGCTTTAAAAGCGCCAGATCCGATTCGATATTTTTAGCCTCCAGAACAGCTCGAAGCTTGCGTCCATCTGAAAGAGTTACCGTAATTTCATCGGCTCCCTTAATCACATGATAATTCGTTAAAATCAAACCGCCTGCATCATAGATCACCCCGCTACCTTCACCTCGGCGCTGTGGAGTGGGCATTCCAGGGGCAAAAAACTGAAAAAATCCATTATGAAAGGGGATTTGCATCTGTCTTTGTCTCTGCTGATGAGAACGCACCATGATATTGACCACCGAACTGCCGGAGCTCTCCACAATCTCAGCAATGCGGTTGTCACCAAAACGAACCGCTGCCTGAAGGGGAGCCCCCAATGCCATGAGAATCAGTACCAAACCTAGAAGGGATCTGCGCAGGGAGCTGCGCCGATCCACAAATTTCCAGGGTTTAAATCGCAATGGAAGTCCAGGGTTTCGAAGCTCAGTCGCTCCTCCACGTAAGCGGCGCGGAAGGTTTACAAATTCTATTTTCTGCTTGGAATTAACCATGTCAGTTCTCCTTTCAAGTTATTTGGCTGTTACCAATATTGATTCTGACAGACCTAAAGGAAGATCTTGTCAGAGCCCCGTCAAAGAGATGTAAAAAGATTGTAAAGGGGAGAGGAGAAGGAACTAAAGAACTATCGGAACTATAGGAATCATCGGAATGGGGAAAGGAAAGAGGAAGAAAGATGGACCCACTTAAAAGGTCGAAAAGCTTTTTTCTTTATTCCTTTGATTCCTCTGATTCGTGATTTCTAAATTTCTGTTAAACTCTGAGTCATTGATTTTTTGGGGAGAGAGCGCATGAATTATGATTTTAAGAGTGTTGAAAAAAAATGGCAGGAAGATTGGGATGAGAGCGGGATTTTTCATATTGATGTAAAAACCGCCAAGGACGTTTTTTATACTCTGGTGATGTTCCCCTACCCTTCGGGCGACCGCCTGCACATGGGACATTGGTATCAATACGGCCTTATGGATACCTGGGCTCGTTTTAAGAGAATGCAGGGTAAGCAGGTCTTTTTTCCCATGGGCTTTGACGCCTTTGGTCTACCTGCTGAAAATTTTGCCGTAAAACGCGGGGTCCATCCAGATGTTTCCACTACAAAAAACGTCCAATACATGCGTGAGCAGTTTCGACGTATGGGGGTCAGCTATAATCTTGATTATCAGGTGGACACCTCCAAACCAGACTATTACCGCTGGACACAGTGGATTTTTCTCAAGCTTTATGAAAAGGGGCTGGCCTACAGAAAAGCCGCCCCGGTGAATTGGTGCCCCAGTTGCCAAACCGTACTGGCTAACGAACAGGTAGGCAAAGAGGGAGAATGCGAGCGCTGTAAAACCCTGGTCAGCCAAAAAAACCTGAAACAATGGTTTTTTAAGATCACAGACTATGCACAACCCCTGCTGGATGGGCTGGAGAACCTGGACTGGCCGCATAAAACCAAGGCCATGCAAAACAACTGGATTGGGCGCTCACAGGGAGCGCGAGTGAACTTCAAGCTGGAGGGATATGCTGATTCCTTTCCCGTTTTCACGACGCGACCCGATACTCTTTTCGGGGTCACCTATATGACTCTGGCTCCCGAGCACCCATTGGTTGAAAAAATTACCTGCGAGGAAAGTCGAGCCGCCGTCAATGCTTATGTGAAAAAATCCTTGAAACGTACCGAGCTTGAGCGGCTTTCGGCTACCGAGGAAAAAACCGGCGTCTTTACGGGAGCTTACGCCATCAACCCGGTCAATTCTGAGCGTATTCCCATCTGGGTGGGAGACTATGTTCTCTATAGCTATGGAACCGGGGCTGTTATGGCTGTACCCGCCCATGACCAGCGTGATTTTGAATTTGCCAAAGAACATAAGCTTCCCATGAAAAAGGTTATTTTGGAAAAAGGCAGGGCCAAAACCGAGGAACTGGGTGAAGCCTTTACCGAGCCCGGAGAGGTCATCAATTCAGATAAGTACAACGGCATGCTTAGCACAGAGATGATCCTTGCGATTACAAATGACCTGCAAGATCGGGGAGAGGGCAAGGCTGAAATCAACTACCGCTTGCGCGACTGGCTGGTTTCAAGGCAGCGCTACTGGGGCAGCCCCATTCCAATTATTTATTGCAAAGACTGCGGGGAGGTCCCGGTTCCCGAAACAGATCTGCCGGTGATCTTGCCAGGTGACGTGGACTTCAAACCCACGGGGGAATCTCCCTTAAAGCGTTGCGAGTCCTTTATGCAGGCAGTTTGTCCTAAGTGCGGCTCTCAGGCATCTAGAGAACCGGACACCCTGGATACTTTCGTGTGCTCATCCTGGTATTTTTTAAGATTTCCAGATGCTCATAATGAAAACCAGGCATTTGATCCAGATTTAATTAATCAGGTTCTGCCGGTAAGTCGATATGTTGGCGGGCCGGAACACGCATGTATGCATTTGCTCTATGCTCGCTTTATCAACAGGGTTCTCAAGGATCTGGGTTATCTTAAATTTGAAGAACCCTTTCGTTCTTTGACTCATCAGGGCATGATCCTTGGACCGGACGGACAAAAAATGTCCAAAACCCATGGAAACACCGTATCACCGGATGAATATGTTGAAACCTACGGTTCCGATGTCCTGAGGCTTTACCTGGCTTTTGGATTTAGCTATATCGATGGCGGCCCCTGGAACGAAGATGGGATTCGCTCGGTCGCTAAATTTGTGGACCGCGTGGGCCGGGTCTTTAACGAGCATCAAGACTTGATGCGCGCTGAGCCCCCGAAAAAAACGGACCTGAGCGAAAAAGACCGCAAACTACTCTATGTTTTTCATAACAGTATCAAAGGCATCACCCAGGACACCGAACGCTTTCAGTTCAATACCTCGGTAGCACGTATGATGGAGCTCTATAACGGTCTCTCGGAATACCTAAGAGAAGTCCCTGAGGCAGAACGAAACCTGAGTATTCTGCGTGAAATTCTGGAGTCCAAGGTCATTCTTCTAGCTCCTTATCTACCCCATTTTTGCGAAGAATGGTGGTCGCGCTTTGGACATAAAACTTCTGTATTTAGAGAGCCCTGGCCCGAATTCCAGGAGGAATACCTAAAACTAGACACCCTAACCCTGGCGGTTATGGTGAATGGAAAGGTCAGGGCCGAAATCTCCGTGGCAAGAGATACCGAGGAAGAAGCCATCCTGGAAACCGCCCTCGAAGAGAAAAAAATCCAGCGCTACCGCGAAGGCACAAAGCTCATCAAACACATCTACGTAAAAAACAAATTGGTGAATTTGATTTTGAAGTAAGAAGAAGAATTACAGAGGGAAGGAACTAAAGAACTATCGGAACTAGAGGAATCATGGGAATAGGAAAAGAGATAAGGA
>CAZRLV010000170.1:0-7504 GCA_964600955.1 uncultured bacterium | reverse complement strand
TCTTTTCGGATTAATATTTTTCTTTGGGATGAGCCGGGCAGGAGCCGAAGAAGGGTTATCCTTAGATGATCTTCTCAAAAGCCTTGAAGAGCAGCATCCCGCTCTAAGGTCATTGCAGCTAAACCAAGAAGGAGCCCTGGAATATTCCCGCAGTGTTGGAAACCTGCCGGATCCGGTGGTTAAATTTGGTTTGTTTCCAGGACAAGTGGTCACTCGTAATGGCCCCATGAAATCGAAATTGGGAGTTGTTCAGGTGCTGCCTCCGCGTGCAAGACGACGTTTTCAACGCGAGATTGAGGTTCAAGAGAGCGATGTTTTACAGACGCAAATGCAGGTGCTCAAATTCTCCCTGGTTCGCGCTCTTAAGGAATCCTTTTTTGATTATGTTTATTTGCGCGATCAGATTACCTTGGTTCAGGAAAATCTCGCTCTGAGTCGTCAGTGGGAGAGCCTCTTTCAAACCCATTACAGTTTTCATGATTATCTTTACCCCTCGTTGATGCTTTTGCAGGTGGAAAACATCAAGCTTGAAGATCAGCTGAAAAGCTTGAAGAATAAACGCGCCGTAATCTCACAGCGACTTCGTTCTTTGGCCTGGATGGAAGGAATTGAGCCTTTGCCCTGGCCCGGTTGGACGCAGGATTTTGTAGAAGTGGATAAGGTGCAGGCAGCCGATTTTGAGGCCAATGCGCAACTGTTGCTACTGGACGCCAAAATCAAAAAAGCCGGCGGAAAAATCAATTTGGCCCGTAGTTTCAAAAAACCCGGCTATCAATTGGGGGCGGAGTGGACCGAAATTGGCTCAAAGGGGTTTGGAGCCGAACCGGGACAGGATGCCTGGACCTTGTTTTTGGGGGTTAATCTGCCTGTTTATCGCAGGAGCTACGAATCCAGGATTATGGCCCAAACACTGAAGCGTCAAGCTCTGGTAGAAAAACGTCAGGCTCTGCAAGGCGATCTTGAAGCCAGTCATGAAAAACTCAGCTATGATCTGGAAGAAGCCTTGCGTCAGTATTTACTCTATAAAACCGAGTTGATTCCACGCACTGAGGAAGCCTTGAAATCTTTGCAGGCGTCCTATAAAACAGGCTCCTCAGATTTTTTTGCAGTTTTGGACAATTTAAAGCTTTCTCTTCAACTCCATCTGGCGCTTGAGAATCATAAACGTTCATTCTGGAAAGCTCTGGCCGGACTTGAGGAAGTTCTGGGAGAACCCCTGCACTGAATTCCCCCGGAAGTCTTATGAAACCCTCAGGGCAGCGCTGATGAAATCCCAAGTGTCAGATCAAAATATCAAATATTATGATGAAAACTCGGGGAAGTTTTCAAAGGACACTCTCGGGCTTGATATGGGCTCGTTTTACACCCCATTTCTTGAGAAACTGCCCCAGGGGGGGGCAATTCTGGATGTGGGCTGTGGTCCTGGCAGAGATTCCCATTTTTTCAAGCAAAACGGTTTTCAGGTAGAGAGTATTGATCCGGCAAGGGCCTTTATGGAAATCGCCAGAGCCGAGTTTCAAATCGAAGTAAAAACCATGCGGATTCAGGATCTTGAGAGCGAGCAGAAGTTTGATGGAATTTGGGCCTGCGCTTCTCTTTTGCATGTCCCTCATGATGAGATGAATCTGGTTTATCAAAAACTGGCGCGTGCTCTAAGGCCCCAGGGGGTTCTATATTGCTCTTATAAATATGGCCAGGGAGAAACCCATCGAGGGGATCGGAAGTTTTCAAATTTTAATGAGGCTGGAATGCGAGACTTTATTAAGTCAAGCGCAGTTTTCAAAGTCCACCAAATTTGGAAAACAGCCGATGCGCGACCTGAGCGCAGCGATGAACACTGGCTGAATACTCTTTTGATTAAGGCATAGCACGTTTCCTCCGAGACACTGAGGCAATGATCAGCTAGCATTACCGGAGATAACTTCCTTCATTCGCCAGGCTAATGCGGAACCAAAGTTATTGCTTACGTTGCTTTGAAATCTGTAGTGAGACTCAAGTACAGGTAAAACAAAACGGGAATTAAAAACAAAGATAGGAGCGCTAGGTTCATTCCTCCGAAAATGGGGATTGCCATAGGAATCATGATTTCAGAACCACGGCCATGGCTTGTCAAAATAGGCAGCAAAGCCAAAACTGTGGTGGCTGACGTCATCAGGCAGGGTCTTACTCTACGGTGAGCGGCTTTTAGAATAGTGGCTCTAAGTTCAGCCTTATTCTTAGGGGGGTCGTTTGCTAAAGCGTTGCGAATAAAGGTACTGATAAGCACTCCATTATCTGTAGCGATCCCAAAGAGTGCTAGAAAACCCACCCATACGGCCACACTTAGATAGATGGTGTTGATCTGAAAAATCTCACGGAAATGATGACCGAAAAGGGAAAAGTTCAAAAACCAGTCCTGACCATAGAGCCAGATCATAATGAACCCGCCGCACCAGGCTAAAACTACCGCTGAGAAGATAATACTGGTCACGAGGCCGGAGTTGAATTGCAAACTAATCAAAATGAAGATGATGATTAAGGCCAGGGGAATAATCACAGAGAGTCGTTTCTTGGCACGCACCTGATTTTGATAGCTCCCAGCGAATTTATAATAGGTACCGGGTGGAACCAAGAGTTCGCCGCGTTGTTTTTTTAGTTAAAAATAATGCTGAACCCTCTCTACAACCTCTCCTTCGGAGAGACCGGGTTCTTTATCAAAAAGAACGTAACTAACCAGCTTGGAGTCCTCGCCTTTAATGGCTTGTGGTCCCTTGCGGTAATGTAGCTTTGCAAGAAGTGATAGGGGAACCGCTGTTTTACCACCTGGGGGTGAGATCAGGAGTTTTTCCAGGTCTTCTGGACTATCACGGTAGTCTTTCAAGAAGCGAAGGGTTAGGGGAAACCGATTTCTTCCATCAATAACCTCAGAGAGTTTTCCCCCTCCGACACCCCATTCGATATGTTTTTGTGCGGCTTGCATTGAAATGCCATAGCGCGCGAGGGCTTCTCGGTCCCACTCCACCTCTAGATAGGGCTTACCAACGATTCGGTCTGCAAATACAGCGCTGGTTTTGACCCCGGCAACTTGCTTAAGCAGTCCTTCAATCTCCAGCCCAAATTTCTCCATGACCTGCAAATTATCGCCCATGATTTTAATGCCGATGGGGGCTCGCATCCCGCTTTGCAACATCACGATGCGGCCCTCAATAGGCTGAAGAAAGGGAGCTGAAGTGGTGCCTGGGAGATTGGTAACCTTAATGATCTCATCCCAGATATCCTCTGGGCTTTTAATAGAATCTCTCCAATTTCTAAAGGGACGACCGTTTTTATCTTCAATAAGACCTTCATTCTCATCTCGCATAAATTTTTGCCGATTCTCGTCATAGGCGAAATTTCGCTTAAACCCATTTTCATCGAGGACATATTCACTATGGTATTGGATGATGGTCTCCACCATGGACATGGGCGCAGGGTCGAGTGCGGTAGCGGCACGACCTGCCTTACCCACGGCCCACTGAACCTCTGGAATAGCAGCAATTCTGGCATCGAGGGTTGAGAGCACCCCCTGCATTTCTTCACCCCCGGCATGGGGCATAGAGGTGGGCATATAAAGAAAGGACCCCTCTTTTAGTTTAGGCATGAATTCGCTACCTGTGCCTGGAAACTGATGGACTAGAAAGGAGAAAACGCTGGTGTTTCGCAAAGTGTCTGGCAGAAAGGAAAAGGTGGTGGCGGTGCCAAACCAAACATTAAACCCGGCAATACAGATCACCAAAGGTAAAGCCAGGACACTCTTTGGAAAACGAAAGCAAAAATTCATCATGGGCTCATAAAATTTCTGAAATACGGCAAAAGAACCAAGAAGAGAAAAAACACAAAAACTTACAAAAATGAGATTGTGAAGATAGCCGGCCCCTAGCCCCAGAGGGCTCCAACTACTCGTAAGTCCGAGCAAGCAAAGTATAAAAAGCGGAATCGCTAGAAATAGGTTGAGACGCTTAAACCTTACCGCCTGTAAATAACGACTTAATGGAGGCAGTAAAAACAGGGCAATCACCAAGGCCGCCAGGATGGAAAGAGTTTTTGTAAAAGCCAGGGGGCGAAATAGCTTGCCTTCTGCTCCCGTTAAAAAAAACACCGGAATGAAGCTAATTACTGTGGTGGATGCGGCCACCAAAATGGGAATATTCACCTCATACACTGCTATCAAAACCAAATCAATGGGGCTTTTGTCTGGGTTGTCTTCAAGGTGTTTTTGGGCGTTTTCTACCAGAACAATACCCATATCCCCCATGACGCCAATGGCAATGGCAATCCCTGAGAGGGCCACCACATTGGCCTCGATCCCAAGAACCTTCATTCCAATAAAAGCTAATAAAATTCCAAAGGGTAAAATTAGGGCTAGCAGGAGAGAACTTCCTGCATGAAATAGAGAGGCCAAAATCACTAAAGAGGCGATAACCACCTCATCTTTGAGGGCGTGCCAGAGGGTGAGAATGGTGTCCAAAATTACATCGGTGCGATCATAATAGGCTACTACTTTCAACTGAACTTTTCGCCCGTCTTTTAAGGTTTTGGTGGGTAAAGATGAGTTGATGGATTCTAGTTTCGCACGAATGCTCTCCAAAACCAGCATGGGGTTTTCACCGAAGCGAGCCACCACAATTCCCCCGACCGCTGGCGTACCAGCATCATCGAGGATGCCCCTGCGAAATGCTGGAACCAGTTGAACATGACCGAGATGTTTTACTAGAAGCGGTGTGCCCTGATCCTGGCGCACCACGACATTTTCGAGATCTTCTGTGCTACGGACAAAACCAAGCCCCCGGATCAGGTATTCCACCTTGTTATATTCCATGGTCTTGGCCCCCACATCGAGATTGGCGGCCTTGACAACTTTAGCGATATCGAGCATCGACACCTTATAAAAGGCAAGTTTTTGAGGGTCTAGCTGAACCTGATATTCTTTTACAAAGCCGCCAATGGAAGCGACCTCGCTGACTCCGGGAATGGCCTGTAGTAGTAGCTTTGCCTGAAAATCTTGGACGGTGCGCAATTCTTCAGGGTTGAAGGCCCCAGGGACTTCCTCGCCATTTTCTAGATAGGCTCGTAAAACATAAAGGAACACCTGTCCTAGCGGAGTTGCATCAGGACCGAGTGCAGGTTGAACTCCACGAGGTAAAATTCCTACAGGCAGAGAATTCAGCTTTTCAAGAATCCGAGAGCGCGACCAGTAAAACTCTATCTCTTCTTTGAAAATGACATAGATACTCGAAAAACCGAGAAAACTAAATGTACGGATGCTTTTGACCCCCGGAACCCCCATGAGTTGGGTTGAGAGGGGATAGGTGATTTGGTCCTCAACATCCTGGGGGCTTCTACCCATCCAGGAGGTAAAAATTATCTGTTGGTTTTCGCCCAGATCGGGAATGGCATCCACAGCGATGGGCATACGGATTTCTTGGGGAAGGAGGGCGGTTTTAAAAGGAGAAACGGCTAAGCCCGCTAGAAGTAAAAAGCCCATGAGCCCCAATGTCATAAAGGGGTGGTGTACTAGGAAAGACTGAATGCCTTTCATTTCTTGCCCCAGGGCTTCAATTCACCGCATTTTTGCATTTTGGTGCCAAAATAGGGGTTCATGGTTTCTTCATCTTCCTGAATCCAGAATGCCCCCTTTTTGTCGAACGCCATAGGGCAAAACATTTTTCTCAACTCTGCCTCTTTTGGAACCCAGGCATTCTCGCTCAGGGCGATCATCCAGGTCGAAAGAATGGAAAAATAAGACCGAAAACCCTTGAACACATTACTTCTAATGGCCTTTTCCATAGGAGCCTTCAGGTCACCTACTAGGAGTTGCATGACGCGGCTTTCATGCAGGGCAAGCAGGTTTAAGTCTATGGCGTCTAGCTTGTTATGAAGGTCTTTCAGGATCTCTTTGGCATCATCAAAAGAGTCTTCTGCCAATGCCATTTGTAGCTCTAGGTATAGGGCTCTCACCTCGCTGAGAATCCTGAGCAGGTTTGAAGACGGTTTTTTCAGCTTTAACCAGTCTCTGGCCTTTTCTATAGGCCCCCTAAAGTCAAACCTTGCTCCGTAGGGGGATAGAAGTTCCTTGGAGCTCATCATGGACTCTTTGGCTTGTAATTGGAATTCACTATCAACCTTAAAAGTACCCTGAGCCACCACCTCATCACCCTCTTTAAGGTCACCAAGGACCCGGTAATAAGACTCTGTTTTCTCTAAGATTCGCACTCGCTTAGAGGTGAATTGATGGCCTTTTTTCACGAAAACAACGGCATTTTGACCGGTGAATAAAGCCGCTGAATGAGGTACTAGAAGTCCTTTTTTGGAGTGGGACTCAATTTGAACCCTGGCAAAACCATCCTCATGGTACTCCCCTTTGGGATTCTTAATGGAAAAAATAGCCCGGCTCGAGCGTGTCTTTGGATTGACAAAAGGATCGATGCGTTCGAGCTTGGCGATGATTTCATCCTTGGGGTGGGAATCCAGAATGATTAATGATCTGATTTGCCCTCGAATCGTTTGTAAATCATCTTCATACACGGAGGCTTCTACCCATAAAGTACTCATATCAGCAATCAGTAAGATAGGAGTGCCTTCTTTAACATATTCGCCCTCATTGATGGCCACATGACGTACGATTCCACTGCGCTTTGCATGAATCACAATATGCGAGGTGGGAGATTTTCTGCGTTTGATTTGCGCTAAGTCAGATTCTGTTAATCCAAGAAAGCGCAGCTTTTGTTCGATGGCTTTAATATTGGCTTGCAGCGATAAAAAATGGCCGCTGCCCGGCTTGGAGGATTTCAAAAGGGTGAGAGCCTGGATCATCTCCTGTTGAGAGGCAATCAAGGAAGGTGAGTAGATCTCATATAAGGGGTCCCCGGCTTTTACCTCCTCGCCAATAGAGCTGATGTAAAGCTTATCAATACGCCCTCCGACCCAGGCAGTTACCCGGTAGACTTCCGAAGGGATCAAATTTACCCGTCCATAAAGAATTAGATTTTTTTGGTCATGGTGTAGTTTCACAGGATAGGTAAGAATGGCTCCACTTTGTTGTTTTGAAGGGTCCAGTTCAATGACATTGGCAGGCAGTACCTTGGTCTGACCCATAGGAATTAGATCCATAAAGCAGATGGGGCATTTTCCAGGGCCATCTGCCTTGATTTGCGGGTGCATGCTACAGGTCCAAACCTCTGCTTTGGATTCTGAATTTGCGGCTCTGGTTGCCTCTTTGGTTTCTCCCATATTCATGCTGGCCCAAAGAGGGGATAGTAAGACTGTGAATAAGATGATGTATTTCATTTAGTTTTCCTCGATGATGCCAAGAATGCGTTTTTGAACGGCCCTAGCTTGAAAATACTCTTTGGTGTGCAGTTCCATGGCAAGACTTAATTCCAAGAGTTTTCTCAGGTGACCCAGGAGAGAGAAAAAATCAATGCCTTTGCTGCGGGTGATGTAATTAGCCTGGATAGAGTCAAGAGCTTCACGAGTACGGGGGATC
>CAZRLV010000169.1:0-7556 GCA_964600955.1 uncultured bacterium | reverse complement strand
ACTTGGTGCAGAGCTTACGGAAGGGCGTGGTTCACGTGTCAGAATATCACTTAACGGGGTGCGATCAGTTTTTCATAGGCCTCATCCTCAAAAGGAAACAGATCGTAATTCCATTCGAGATTTACGGGAGTTGATCAAAAAAGCAGGAGTTTGAGATGCTTGAATATAAGGGTTATAAGGGGCAGATTGATTTTGATGATGAACAGGGATTGATTCACGGTAGAGTGATCAATATCTACGACGTTGTTAATTTCCAGGGGAAAACCGTGGATGAAATCAAAGCTGCTTTTGTTGATTCAATCGAAGACTATCTTGAAATGTGTGAGCAGGTTGGAGAAGAGCCGAATAAGCCTTTTTCGGGAAAATTTTTAGTCAGAACAGACCCAGAAGTCCACAAAAAAATATTTTACGCCGCCAGGGCTGCCGGAACCAGTCTTAATGCCTGGGTTAATGGTGTGCTCAAATCCCAGGTATCAAGCTAAAGCCAAAAAACGCCTGAACTTCCCCTGGAGATCATACGACAATTATGCAGCAGCTTGCACGAAAGTCTTGACAATTGTGCAATACGGCGCATAATAGTCGCATGGAGAGGAGGCAAAAAAGGTGGATTTTAGAGGATCTTGAAAAGAAGATTGTTTTTGTCGTGGGTCCTCGTCAAGTTGGAAAAACATGGCTTGCCAAGGAGCTTGGGCGGGAGTTTGAGAATTTTACTTATCTAAACTACGATCATTTCGAGGATCGAGCCATCATAGAGAATCAGTCCTGGCTTTCTTCAACAGAGCTACTGGTTTTGGACGAGTTGCATAAAAAGCGGGACTGGAAGAATTATCTCAAGGGTCTCTATGACACCAAGCCAGACAACCTAAAGATTTTGGTGACCGGTAGTGCTAGGTTAGATTTACTACGCAGTGTAGGAGATTCGCTGGCAGGTCGTTTTTTCACCCATCGTCTGCTTCCTTTTTCACCGGCGGAACTACAAGACCATGATACAAGGCCACTGGCCCATTTTTTAAAAAGGGGGGGGTTTCCTGAGCCATTTCTAGCCGAGGATGTAATTGCATCCAAACGTTGGCGCAAACAGTACCTCAATGGGCTTTTAACCATAGATTTGCTTGACTATCAGCAAATTCAGGACTTTCGGGCTATTCATTTGATTTTGGAGATCTTGCGTCGTTCAGTGGGCTCTCCCCTGTCTCTGACATCTATTGCCAGGGATGTTGCAGTTGCCCCAAATACTGTGCGTAAATATATCCAAATTCTGGAAGCCCTCTACATCGTTTTCAGGATTACCCCGTTTTCAAAAAATATTGCCCGCTCACTGCTCAAAGAACCCAAGGTTTATTTCTATGATAGTGCCCTGGTTCATGGGGGGGCCGGTCAAGCTTTTGAAAACCTCATGGCGCTTTGTCTTCTTAAGCATGTTTTTGCCATGAATGATCATCTTGGTGAAGATTATGAGCTACAGTATTTACGCACCAGGGGAAAAAAAGAGATCGATTTTTGTCTATGCAAAAACGGAGCAATTGAGCTTGCCGTGGAGACCAAAGTCTCGGACTCCGCCTTGAGCCCATCACTGCATTATTTTTGCAAAAAATACCAGTTGAAAGGCCTTCAGGTCGTTGAAAATCTACGCCGCGAAAAAGAGGTTTCAGGAATTCAAATTCTTGGCGCAACGAACTACCTCAAGAGCCTGTATCTCTGAGCGTTGTTGCTCTACTTGCCTTGGGTGGGTGTTTCTTCTTTTTCTTTTCTCCTGGATTATTTTGATTCAAAACCCTGGGGCTTCCCCTGAATAAAGTTGGAGATTTTCAGCATGTTCGCCCCCTACGGGGAAGAGGGGGAGGTTACGAATTCACGAAAACTGCTCTGGTCAGCTCAATTTCTTTTGAAGTATGATTTTGCTTAAAACAAAAAACAATGATTCGCCGCATCATTAGAAATATTCATTTGTCCAGAAACATAGGGTTCCATTCCGTAGCCAGCGTCCGCTGGAAATGGATTGCTGGGCTGATCGCGGTCTTAATTTTTGAGTTCATTCTATGGTTTTGGCGTCAGATTGTGGATCCCTTTCCGGATTTCATGTATTTGGAATTCTTTTGCGCCTTTCAAAACTACTTGACCTTGTCTCAACACATCGGAAATGATCTTTTTCGTCTGATTGAATTATTAGGTCCGGAAAATTATCCATGGGGATTCTTTTTCTACCCTTGGCTGATCTCAGGCTTGGGTCTTCAGGAGATATTTTTAAAGGACCCCTGGCTTTTGGGGGTTTTTATGACCCTGCCATTGGCTCTGCTACCTCTTTGCACCCGATGGAGTCGAGGCAGGACTTTGGCTTATTTAACCCTGGTTTTTCTGTTTCCAGGCACGCAAATTCTTCTAAAGAGTATGAATCCCCAGGCTCCAATCGTAGTTTATACTCTTTGCGCCCTGGGGTTTTTATTTTCCTTTCTATGTCAGCCGCGCCCGTACAAGCGATTGTTTTTTTTCCTCTTCGCATGGTTGGCCATTACGATCAAGCACCTGGGAGCGTTTTATTTCGCTGTCATTATATTTACACTGGTTTTGTGGAGATTTCTGAGAAGGGAAAGTCTGCGTTTGGATTTTCTTCTTATCTTGACTTTGTTCGTATCGACCTTTCCAATTTACTATGCTTCGAATTGTTTGAGGTATCTCGACGGGGTCATTAATGTCCACAATCCTTTCATTACAGAATGGGCATATCTGGGTTTGACGGTACTCGTTCTGGCTTTGAATATCACCGGTCTCTATGTTTTACGCCAGAGAACCGGTTCCCGAAAGGTTCCGAGGGTCTTTCAAGGGGTCGGGGTGATATTTGCCACTATGTTTTTTTGGCAAATTGTACTTTGTGTTCCGTTAAATGATTTGGCGACTCATATTGCCTCGGGAGTCTGTTTGCTGGCTACTTTGTGGGGCTCTATTTTCGTGGTTCGAAAATATGATGTAATGAGTGTTGAAACCTTGAAGCTGTTGCTGGCGATCAATCTTTTGGGATATACCAGTGTACTTTATTTAACGCTCGTAGGTCACACAAGCTCAATATTTCTGCTACCGGTACTTCTGATTCTTTATTTATGGATTGAGCAGGCTCATAGCTGGAAGAAGGGTGCCGTTCTGGGGGTATTGTTTCTGGTTTATGGCAATTTTTTCCCCTCGCAGGAGTTTTTTGAAAGGACTTTCAATGATGACGAAGTGTATTGGCGCATGTTTAATACGCAGCGGCAAAATCCTCTGGGTTGGGAAAGAAGTGATATTACTCAAGCTCGGCGTGATCTCATTAAGATTTTGGAGTCTTACGAATATAAGGATAGGCATTATGAACAGATGCTCAAAGTTGGCTGTGTGGGCCTCAACCTGAACATCTTTGGATTCTACGCGAATTATGAGTTAAATATCCCAGAAATTGAAGCCTCCCAAATTCTTCCTACGGGGATCACTAGCAATGCCTATAAGAGTATTGAAAGGTTTTACAGGCACCCAACTGTTTCAGATAGGGTGTTGATTTTTCATCAATGGGTGGACCAGGCTTTATTACCGGTTTTGATTTACAAGGTACGAGAAGAGCTAAAAAGCCCTCGTCTGGTGATGGAAAGGGCAATGGAAGCATTGCTGGAGAGGGGATTCAACGCATCTGAAATGTGGGAAATTGACGATGAAATTGTCAAAGTTTTTATTCCGTATATTTTATGGAAACCCTCCCTTCAAAAGTTCTATGAGTTCCACGAGTTTTCCTTTGGACAAGATCGGTATCGTGTTCTAGTACACCAGTCTTTAACAAAGCCAAGGAATCGTCTCACAGGTTTAAACCACTACCTCACAAGGGACTTGAAAAAGGTTTCCCCTTGATTTATAGAATATACGACCATTGGCATAGTTTGGGTCATTTCTTTTCTGTGGGTGGATCTAATTGAACTTTGCCTGCGTTTTCTTCCTTAGCCCTGGGAATCTCGATGATTCGCACTAGGCGAAATCCTACATCATCCTCCCTGGCGGTAGAGTTATGGACTCCGATGGCTGTGACTTTGCACTCGCCTGCGTTCTTTCGCCAACTTCCACCACGCTTATGGGTGTTTTCTGGTTCTTTGCCGGTGCTTTTCTTCAGGGTGAATGGATCCTTTCCCCCGTCCATAACCCATTCCCAGACATTTCCATGCATATCATAAAAGCCCCAGGCATTGGGCTGTTTGCCTCCAACAGCCTGAGTTTCCTCTGCGTTTCCGGCAAACCAGGCGAAGTCACCCAGGGTGGCAGACTCGATACCGAATGAATAGACACTGGTTGTGCCGGCTCGAGCCGCGAATTCCCACTCCTCTGAGGTGGGCAGTCTATAGATTGGTTTTTCCTCCTCGTCGTTTAGGCTGGCAATGAATTCCTGAGTGTCTTCAAAACTGACATAATAAACAGGGAAGTCATTTCCTTCTCCGTAATCTCCATATTGTTTAAATTCCGGCGTTTTTTTCCAGGTGGATGTGGTCATCCCCGCCGCCCATTGTGCCTGGGTAATCTCATATTTGGAGAGATAAAAAGCACGGTCAATTTCCACGCGTTCAGGAGTGGTCAGGCCGGGTGTGGAATAGACTCCAGCCTGCAACAGAATAAATTCAATTCCATGTTTATCTGTCATGGTAGGCGGCAGAGGCTTGTCATCAGCATGAATCAGACCAGAAAGCCCAAGAATAAAGGCAAGGCAAGAAAAGATGAAAGCAGGCATGATTTGTCCTCAATAGACAGGGTTAATGTGCGCCCCCAAGTATCCTCAGTGAACTGGAGTTCTGTCAAGTTGAAATCTACCTTTAGCCTCAAATCTTGAGGTCTTTGAAAACTTGCTCTGGGGTGTCGTGACAGATGGTGGCCTATTGTGGTGTCAAATTGTCGGTGGAGGAAAATGGATACTCCTTTATCCACCCGGATTCCATTAAATACCTAAAGATTTTTTCTGCGATGATCTCCGTGCCAATCTCTGTCATATGAACATGATCAACAAATATTTTCTCTACACTTACCTCTCGGGCTTTGTGTTTGAAGGTTTCCAGGGTTTGGATCACCGGTCCAACCTCTTTTTTCTGAAAGCGTATTAAATCTGAGCTGAGTACTCCGTCCTCATCTTTTACTACATAATCGAGGGCGATGGTATGAGATGCGCCATGGTCTTTGGCTATTTTTCGTACCATGTCGAAATCAGAATTATATTTCTGCTTTGCTAGATCCGGTCCTTTGCGAGCTGTGATGAAATCGTGAATATCCTCCAGCGTTTCTGTAACACCTTGGTTCTCCTGATCTACAATAATACACAGTGCCCGAAAAAGCCTGGATTCGTAAAGGCAGCGCCAAACCAAGGATCTAAGGTAGCTCGAAGGCATGCTGATTTCATAGTGATCGGTTAAGTTCGCTCCGTTTCTCCAAATCACGATATCCGGCTTAAAGCGAACGAGGTGAATTTGGAATATACGTTTTAGCTGACGCGAAGAAGCACCCGGAATTCCTCCATTTAGCACGGTTATATTTTTTTGGGGAAAGACTGATTTCAGTTTGGCTTCAAGCAGGCTAGGCCAAGTGTTCTCAGGTTCAACCGCATCCCCATAAGTTGTTGAATCTCCCAGACAGAATATGCGAATCTCCCCCCTCCCAGTGCTGTTGGCTGGAGGGTCAAAGCGCCCCTGAATTCCGCGAAAAAAACCGTTAATGGGAATGTAATAACAAAGTGGATCGAAGTGACACCAGGGCTCTAAGATACGAGGAAAATGAATGCTTTTCATATTCTCACGGTAGGGCTCGGGGATTTGAGTGTTGAAATAGTTGAGCAAGGACAGGTATAAAAAAACCCGAATCATTACTTCGAGACAAATTAGCAGTAGAATCCCGTAACCTAATGATCGCATCAATCTTTGCAAATGCTTTTCCATGGATTTCCTAATGATCTGGCATAAACGAGTTTCATTCTATCTGATTCTTTTCATCCTTCAACTGGTTTTTGTCTGCCTGGTGCTTGAGTTTGGCATGCGGGCCATGATTGATCGAGGGTTTCGGGTTGTTCCCATTTTTCAAACGACTTCCTTTCACCCCTTTTACCGGGTATCTGAGAATTCAAGGCTTGTGTATGAGATGAACCCCGCTGTGGTCATGCCAGAAGATGAGAAGGATCAGATCCCTACGAATCGTTCTGGATTTAGGGACCGTGATTATAGTTTGAAAAAGCCCTCCAAAACTTTTCGTATTCTGGGGCTGGGAGATTCCATCGCCTATGGAATGGATATTCCTTTTCAGGATCGATTTCTAAAGATCCTGGAGAAGAAACTGAACCAGAACCGCAATGGAAAAAACTTTGAAGTCATCAATGCCGCGGTTTGCGGCTATAATATCACCCAGTATTATCATCTATTGCGAGATCGCGGGTTGGCATATCAGCCTGACTTGATCTTAATTTCGCTCTGGGACGATGATATTTCACCCCCCTATATTCCAGCCTTCAACCGCGATATTTCGGACCCAATCTTTAAACTGCATGCAACCCTGATTGACTATAGTAAATTCTATGGGTTTTTGTTTTATCGCCTCATCGTTTCCTCATATTATTCTGAGGCCCCGGACGGCTACGAGAAAGACGAGCATTACCGCTCTTTTGATGAATTCATAAAACTAGGCACAGAAGGTAAGACCCGTGTTGTTTTTCTCTACCATTCCGAACTAAAAGACCGGGGCGATCCTCCAGATTTGGCTCATCTACAGCCCCGCATGGATGAAGCGGGAATCCGCTGGCTGAATCTAAAATCAGCCTATAAAGCAGCTCTTAGAAAACGCAGTATGAGCACATTGTCGATTGACCCAGGTATTGATATAGCCCATATCAATATTGAGGGCAATCAAATAGCCGCCAATGCACTCTATGAGTTTCTAATCCAAGAGAAGTTAATTCCCTGGTAATAAAGAGAAGCAGAGGAGGTTGAAGAGAAGAGATTTAACCACGAAAAACACGAAGGAGTAGGGAAGAAGGAACTACAGAACTATCGGAACTAAAGGAATCATCGGAATGGGGAGGATTTCTTTCTTATTCCATGGATTCAATTGATTCTACTGTTTCCATTGATTCTTCTTTACAAAGATTGTCATCCTACGGCTTGACCGGGGGCTCCACAGAAAAAATCTTCATCTTAATTCTTTGGATTCCTTTGAGTTCTTCTTCAAGCTTTCGTGGCTTGATTCCTTTTCTTCCCTACCTACAAACTTCCAGCAGGGGTTCCAGGGTGTTCGTGGATTCGCTGGATTTGATTTCCTCTAATTCCTCGCAGAACTTTTCATTTTGAGAGTCATTTGAGTGCATTCTGCTCGCAAGTTGTTTTGCTAACTCCTTCAACAGTCCTTTTGGAATGCGAAGTTGTTGATGTTGGTGCTCTTCGATAAGATCCCGAAAGGTGAGCAGGCCCTCAGAGCTTGGAAAGGCTTTCCAGATGCCTTTTAGGGTTTTACGTAGCCATTTACGACTTTTTGAGGGGTTCCCCAACTGGTGGAATATTAGACCTAGATCCAGACTTAGAGAG
>CAZRLV010000168.1:0-7587 GCA_964600955.1 uncultured bacterium | reverse complement strand
GCTGGAAGTTGAGGCGACAATCGTCAATCTTAGCGATGACCAGGGTAGTACGTTTGTTATTGATTCACAACCCTATGTTGATAAAACCACAGCCAGCGTTCTTACCTTTCAACTCAGCGCTGAAGGTACCACCAACCCTAACGCCAACCCAGCTGATATAACCTACAGCTGGACTACAGACAGTGCCAGCATTGGTGGCAGCTTTGACAATCCTTCAACTTCAACCCCGAAGTTTACCGTATCGGGAATGAGCGCCTTTGAAAAAAGAGAGTACACTATTCAACTTTTAGCCTATAGTGATCAAACAGATCCTGTAACGGCAACCGTCTCCATCAAAGTGGAACAAGATAACGTATTGCCCTTGGTACTCAATGTCGAGGTTTCCGGTGATAATATCTACAATGAAGTGTCCATCACCTACGATCTTTACGATTATGAAGGTGAAAATGCATCCATCAAGTTCGAGTATTCAACAGATGGTTCCACTTTTTCCACAAGTAGCTATGCCGGCGATGAGTTTACCCCCCTATCCCCAAACCAACCTCCGGGTGTATTTAAGGGCTTAATCTGGAAGTCTCAGCTTGATCTGGAGGCCGGTGCTTATGAGGATGTCCTGGTACGCCTTACACCCACAGATATTTACGGGCGTGAAGGCGCAGACGGTGAGTCTGAGTTCTTTAATCTTAGCGTACCTCAAACACTGCAACTTAGCGCAATTATTGAAGACAGAAACTGTCTGGACCAAGGAAACAATCTCATCGAAGTCAACAGTAAGAGTTATGAGGGTGGTTGTGTTACCAACACTATCGATTTTCATGTGAACGGCGAAGCAGAAGACCACCCCTACCGCGATAGTTTTCGCTTTGAATGGTCTTCCAACCTCAATATTCCAGGAGTGACTCTTCCCGGACTACTCACCTCCTATGAGTTCATCAATGAAATTGAGGAGACGGGATTAGCCTGGAGTTCAGGTGAAGATGCTAATGATGCGAGAAAACATCTTTCGGTCATTGAGGATAGCGGCCTATTTTATTTCTGGGGCGGCACACAGGAGGGTGCGGCTGAAGTTTATAACACGATTCAAATTTATGACAAAGACAGTGATACCTGGAGTCAGGGAACTGCTGGAGGAACCGGACGCAGACTGCATTCAGCCGTACTCCATGAGGGCAAGATTTACCATTACGGTGGGCGCTTTGCAGCCTTTGAAGGAGACCTGGACCCCCCTGTTGAGCTATCTCAGAATTTTGATGTCTATGATATTGTTGGAAACTCCTGGTCTACGATCTCAGACACCACAGGTCTTACGGTCGGATTTCGCCGCCAGCTTGGCGTCATCCATGAAGATAAGATCTACCACTTTTCAGGCTGGAACCCGGTAGCTCGCGGCACCCGATCCAATGCGGACTACGTCAATCAAATGTATGTCTATGACTTTACTACCAAAGTCTGGACCGCCAGTGATACCCTAGGCGCTCCCACTATTGAGCAGTTAGAGCCCATGAGCGCCCACTACGGCGGCGGCAAAATCTATTACTCTGGCTTTCAGGCCTCAGGTGAGTATCGCAGAGTCTGGACCTATGATATTTTAACCAACTCCTGGTCCAAGAGTACTCCGGCTAATATTCCGTGGACCGACGATATGGCCCAGGGAGGGGCTCCCAGTGGCTCCATTCAAGCTATTCGAGCCTCCCACCAGAGCCTGCCTACATCTATTGTCGAGAAGTGGTCTTTTGAGACTGACGGCAAAGACATTATTGCCATAGCACCAGCCATGAGCCCTGACGAGCAGGTCATCTATATCGCCAGTGACAAACTCTATGCCAGAGAGGCTGAAACCGGCAATGAGGTTTGTAGTTTTTCTTACACTCCCACATCTGCTGAGAAAATCTCCAGCCCACGTTTTAGGACCCCGGCGATCAGCCCTGATGGCACCATTTACCTGACCTTAAATGACAAAAAGCTTTTTGCGCTCAATCCAGACTGTACCGAGAAATGGTCCACACAAAGAATCGACAAAAGCGCTCCACGTTACCTACGCCACGTCAGGCGCCCTGCCATTGCCAAGGATCGCGGTGTTAAAACAGCCCTATACGATGCAGATAGCTGGGGTTATAAGTACTATGAAACCTTGACGCGCTTTGATCGAATCCGCACGGCTAAAGTCCATAATAGACGCTCACGCTCAAGCTGTGAGTATGCCACCAATTCAGCAAACGTAACCGTAGGAAGTTTTGGGATTACTGAAGATGGTAAAAGCATCTGGGTTCACAAAGGCTGCCGCGCCACTTTTGAGGTTGAAGGTGTGGATAGCGACAGCAATACACATGCTGTTTACGCCCCTTCGGGTAAATCCATGGTGGCCTTCGACCCTGACGGTAGCATTTTGTTTCGTTTCCGTACCGGAGGCAACAAAATGGATGAAATTCTTCCCATCAGCATTGCCAGCATTCAAACAGTCCGAGGCGACGATGATGACGATGATGACGATGACGATGACGGCAAGGCCAAAAAAAGGGACCACTCTAAGGAAAAGGAGAAGCGCAAGAAGCATCTCAAAGATAAAAAGGAAAGAAAGAAGGCCAGACGAAAGGCAAAAGAAGAGCGACGCAAAAAGCGTCTTGAGATGAAGCGCAAGCGTAAGAAGGAACTGCGTGAAAAACGTAGAAAGGCTCGCCGCGGTGGTACAGTTTCTCGCCCGGTCATTGGTAAAGATGGTACCGTCTATTTTGGAGCCAAGGACAAGCGTGTTTACGCTTTGGGACCAGACGGAAACCTCAAGTGGTTTGTCAGAACAAAGCACTTTATCCCACGCGTGGCTTACATCGGAAATGATGGCACCATCTATGTTAATTCCAAATTTCTTTATGCCATCTCCCCTGAGGGCAAGATCAAGTGGAAGTTCAAGACAAAATCGAATTTCACTCCTTATGTAGATGAGGATAATACGGTTTATGTTACCACCAAGCGAAAGCATGGTCTGATTGCTCTCCATCCTGATGGTTCTTTAAAATGGAAGTTAAGAGGACGCTTTCGCGACAATCCTGTCATTGGCGACAATGGGGTTATCTATGTCGGTAACCAGGATAAGCATATGTATGCCATTGATCGTGGCGGCCGTGTGCTCTGGGCTTTTGGGACCGATAAACGCGTTGCGACCTTTCCAAAGCTCTCCAACAATGGCATCCTTTACTTCCGCTCCGGTAGGAAGAAGTTTCATGCTGTGCAGACCGAGAGTCAGGCCATGGCCAATAGTTCATTTCCCACTTTCCAGGGAGATAATCAGAACTCCGGGCGTTTCTATGTCCGCGCCAATGACCCGGCTTTCAGCCCCCCTTCGGATCCACCCGCAGATCCTCTGACAACCCCGGGAGTCGAGCAATGGGCCTTCGAAGGTTGTGAGTCTAGAAATTTCGAGGCCAACGCTGCTCTTTCTAATGACGAGACCATATATATTAACTGTAATCAACCCACCTTTAAGTTTTTCGCTGTAAATCCAGATGGTACAAAAAAATGGTCCCATGAAAGATCCGACTGGGTCGGAGCATCCCATGCGAACCGTCGTGTGCGTATCTCTGAGGGTACCGTAGGTCAAGACGGTAGCGTGTACTACGTGGTGGCAGGACGTTGCCTTAATACTACAAGCTCCGATGCACACGAGTGTGAGCGGGGTATTTTGACATCCAGTGATGCGGATGGCAATATTCAGTGGAAGGCTGAAATTGAGGTTGGAATCCCATCATCACCAACTCTGGGTCCAGACGGAAGCCTCTATGTCGGAACCTGGATACGTCGACCTCTAAAGATGGAAGACAAAGGTAAAATCTATGCTTTTAATCCTGACGGAACGCTAAAATGGAGCTTTGACACCAAAGGCTCCATTCAGCCCCCAGCGGTGGGTGAAGACGGCACTATTTATGTAGGTGGTCATTTCAAGCGCAAGAAGGTAAAAAACCCCAAGAAGAACCGCAATAAGCTCTGGAAACGTGTTCGCGGCGTTCTCTATGCCCTGCACCCTGAAGGAGACTTGAAGTGGAAGCGACGTACCGGTACACCCATCATAGCCCCACCTGCCATTGGACCTGATGGAACGGTCTATATCCTAAATCGCAATCGTCTCCTGGCTATAAACCCTGAAAACGGAAAGAAAAAATGGCGCTACAAAGTTCCAAACCGCCTCTGGCATGCTCGCAAGTATTGGGATAAAAAGAAGTATCCTAAGCGCTGGGCACGTGAGATCTTTGGTCTATGGCGCAGAACCTCGCCTGCCATCGCGGCAGACGGCACCATCTATGTGCCACAGTTCAGGAGAAGAATCAACCATGTTAAGCGCGGAGCGCGTCTGCATGCCATTACCCCTGAAGGTAAGAAAAAATGGATCTTTCGAATGCTTGGCTATAATACGGCAGGGGCACCCGCTGTGGGTGCCGACGGGACAATCTACGTAGCTGGCGGCAATCCCGAGGCTGTTAGTAAGGTAGGTGGGGCGGCTAACGGCCTCCTCTATGCGCTAAACCCCAACGGCACCCAAAAGTGGACACCCATACCCCTTGAAACGAGGAGTACTGGAGCCCCTGCCATTGCCACCGACGGCACCCTCTATCTGGGGACGCGTCATGACGGTGTTTTGCATGCACTTTTTAGCTATAGCCGCGGACTTCAATCCGGTGGCTGGCCACGTTATAAGCATGACAATAAGAACACTGCTTTTAAAGGAACCTTTATCGGTGACCCCGGCCCTGGGGAAACCACAATCTCACAGCCCATGGTCATGGGCTCCAGTGGAACCATTTTCATCAGCTATAATCTTGGAGATACACGCGGCAATAATCACTCCCTGACCCTTGAGTATTCACAAGATGGCGGACAAACCTGGCAGACGGCTGAACCGGTCCAGGGAGACCCGGACCTCAGTGATGTACCTCCGGGTCACGGCCATGGAATTCGCTGGGACACCACGGTTCAATTGCCCGATGATTACACTGGAATCCAGGTACGAATCCGAGCCGATGACGGAACTCTTTCGCTGGCCTCTGATCCCTTCAATATTCTGAACGGTGCCGCCGAACCTCAGGATACACTAATTTCTCAACCCGTGGTTACGGGCACCAGTGGTTCGGTCACTATCACCTATGATTTAACCGGGGAAGTGACCGTAGACATAAGTCTGGAGTATTCGCTGGATGGCGAACAAACCTGGACCGCTGATTCTAATACCAGTGGTGGTAGTCAGGTGAGCCCTGGACAGGGTAAAACCTTGACCTGGGATACAACCGTCACATTTCCTGGAAATCAAACCGGGGTTCAGGTCCGTTTGAATAGCAGTGATAACGCCCAGTCTCCTCCTTCTGATCCTTTCGCCATCATCAATAATCCAGGAGGCGCTAATACTACTGAGATTTCCAAGCCGATCGTAGATGGCAGTGTGGGTTCGGTCTATATTACCTATAGCTTAACTGACACCTCAGGCCTGACCCACTCCCTGAGTCTTGAGTTCTCTCAGGACAGAGGTGCTTCATGGTCCGAGGCTTCACCTACCATCGGTAATCCTCCTCTGAACAACGTACCAGCAGGTGAAGGAATGGTGATCACGTGGGACACTACCGTTCTTTTTCCCGATGATTATATGGGACTCATCGTACGCATTCGTGATACAAATGGCGTACTTTCTCCAAACTCAGATCCCTTTGATATTTTTAATGGAAGTGGATCGGGCTCAGGTAGCGGTAGTGGATCTGGGGATACTGGGCTTCCCGCCTATCGATCCGAACATGCCGCCATTTTACATAATGGAAAACTCTACATGTATGGTGGTGACACCGGATTCCCCAGTGGATTTCAAGCGGCCCCAACAAATACCATGGATATCTATGACCTCCTAAACGATAGTTGGAGTTTTGCTCCCCCGGCCCCTATTGTACGTCGCTCTCATGCGGGTGCGGCCTCTGGTGATTCCCTGTATTTTTACGGTGGAGAAGATGGAGAGAGCACCCAAAACACCGTGGAAATCTTCGCTGCAACCTCACAGGAAACTGGTCGATTGCTCTACCGCGCTCTACACACCTATGACGAGATTACCCATCAGGTGACTTTTAAAGCCAGCTTCGGTCTCGATATAACGGCCGTAGAACGGGAAGTGGGTCACCACGCCAGCGCTTACGCTAATGGGCGTCTTTATGTCATTGGTGGAGAGGACAATACAGGGGTTACGAATCAGGTTTCAGTTTATGATGTTACTGAAACCGGGATTCAGCCTTCAGCTTACTCCTTCCCCCAAATCTTTATAGCTCGTAAAGATCACGCGGCCGTTATTTGGAGAAGCAAGCTCTTTGTCATTGGTGGAGTTGATGCTAGTGGAAATAATCTAAGCGTTAACGCTGTGGAGGTTTATGAGCTTGGTACCAGTGGTGCATCTCTCGACCAAAGCTACACCCTGACTGGAATCGATGGAATTCGAGGTCATAGTATGCATGTGAATAATGATCAACTCATTATTCTGGGTGGGGCAGGATCTTCTCTCAATGCTGACTTCAAAGTCTATGATCTGAATGAATCCGAGGCCACTCCAGCAGGTAATGGTGGTTTTACCAACCTTGATGAAGCACGACATCAGCATGCCAGCGTCATTCACCGTAACACTCTTTATATCTTTGGAGGACTAGGGGCAGATCCCGCCACCTCCAGTGATGACTTAAGCAGTGTTGAGGCTTATTCACTAACAGCAACGGGTCCCGTAAAATTAGCTTCTTCCAGTCTTCCGACGCTTAGCTCCGCTCGTCACGGACTTTCCGCAGGCAGTTTTGACGATAAGATTGTGCTCTCAGGAGGAACAAACAACGTGACTACTCCAGCCTTCTCAAACAGCCTGGAAACCTTCGCGTTAACTCCTCTGAATGTGGAAGATCCCCGCGTGATTCGACCGCATCCCTCCTATGGAGCCGGAGTGTTGAATCCAGCCAGGGGATATCACAGTTCTGAAGTAGCCGGGGATGTCCTCATTGTCTACGGCGGGGTTTTCCCAACGACTGGAACCCAGGTACTGAACGAAACTGAAAATGTGATTGAATCCTATAAGCTTACAGGCAATAACGCCCAGGGAGCGCTTGATTCCGCATCCGGAAGCGACAAGCTGAGCTTTACTTTACAAAGGCTCAATCCCACTGCAAGTTTTCCCAATATTCCTGAAGTTACAGGGACATCCGGGGACTTTCTGGTCACTTTTGACCTCACTAATAACCCTGATAATGAACCCACTTCCATTTTCATGCAGTGGAGCGACGATGGTGGGGTTAATTGGACAGATGCCACCCCCATTACCGGCAATGGAATTGATCTCAATAGTGTTATACCAGGCCAAAACCTAACCCTGACCTGGGACACAACCCAGCAATTTGCCGGAAATTTCCAGGATATTCAGGTACGTATGCGCTCTGGTGATGGGGCTATTTCAAGCCCCTCGGAACCCTTTGATATCCTCAATGCTCAAGGTTCCAATCCCCAGGCTCCCAGCGTAACCAACCTGGACCGCACTAGCAGCACAGGCAATAGCGGAGATATTGACTTTGAGTATGACCTGGCCGACGGTAA
>CAZRLV010000167.1:0-7627 GCA_964600955.1 uncultured bacterium | reverse complement strand
GGTTTCCCCGATTTCTGAGGTTATCAATTGTTTTGAGCCTGGGAACTGCATCCGGGGAGAACAGACGTGTATTTGACGGTCCCTTTCTTACGGGGATATAAGTCTTATACTCTCGAACATAGTCTTGAAGAGTGCTGATATTAATTTTGCTGATGGAGGAAACCTGAGCAATGGTTAAAAGCTCTCTTTTTCGGTCCATGGCGGGCTTCCCCCGAGAGGTTACATCCTGTTTTGCCTGCTGCATAATTGACTCCGTTCGTTTCTACGCCCAGGACGGCTATTGACCTACTCCCTTGAGTCTATCGGGAGGTCTCCCTCACGAGTTTATGGGAGATCTGTCAGGATTTGCCCCTGCCAAAAAGCAATTTCAAAACAAGCATTGACGGGAAAAAGCCATGCATGAGTAGATCTAGAAAATCAATGGGAGTTTTCAAGCTACCCATGTAGAGCATGGTTATTTTTTCAAGTAGATGGGGCTGAGGATAAAACGGAAGCAGACCCGGAATCACACAACCAATGAGTAGTATGCGGGTATCAAGTTGTCGAAGCCAGGCCAAAGGGCTCAATTGGATTCTCCAGCAACCGTTTCCAAAACCCAGTGATTTGGGCTCACCTGCCGACCCAGAACATGAAATTCCTGTGATGGAGACTTGCGCCCTGACTCAACACAAATCAGATTGCGCCCCTGCATCATTATCTCTTCGTGTCTGGGATTCATATTTGGGGTATCCCTATCTTTAAAGGCCGTTTCACCATTTAACATGAGGTCATAACAGAGGGGTGCTTCAGCTTCCGGGATCTCAAGATGGAAAATGATTTCATGAAAACTTTGGTCGGATAGACCGTAGTAACCGGCTTGCGCCCCGGAATCCAAATAGACGATAGAGTCGGAGGATACTTTTTGACGCCTGTGCAAGAGCGAGGCTTTTTCGAGAGAAACCAGGGGTCTGATCTTGTCGATAATATCCTGCTCATAGTCCAGTTCCAGGTGAACCAGGACACGATGTGTAGCTTCACCAGCTTCATGGCGTTCTATCTTACGGATATGATCGCGATAAGAAAAAAGGTAACGCCTAATCTGAACCTCATAGAATGCAATAAAGGAGGGTCTGAACCTAAAAATTCTCTGGGCATCCCAAACATGGGTCAGCACAGAAACCTTCCCGGCTTTAACATCCGTTTTGAATTCAAGGGTATCCATGCCTCCCTTGACAATAAATTCATAATCCCCTTCTTCCAGCTCGATAAAACGATAATAAGTGGATAAATAGGCTACATTACCAGAGTTATAACTCAGGGATTTGACGAGAGAACGCTCGGTCTCTTCCAGATCTACAATGAAATCCTTGGTGCCTCGGCGTCGAACCAACATGGATAGAGGTTTTTCATCCAATTGAAGTTGTTCCTGAAGAAAGAGAACCATTAGAATTCCCTTGCCAGAATGCAGGAGTCTGCGCATACGCATCTCTCGAATGTCTTGTGGCAAAGACTCGCGGACCGGCTCACCTACCTGCTCCAATGCCTCCTGGAACTGCACGCGCGTCACGGGAACTCCGTACGCCCAGCTAAAACCGCCGGGAAAAACGGCAAACAAGCCCAGAATTTGCAGGGCGCAGAGTAAAGTAAATCGAGGGAACATTCATCCACTAAATCGACAGGACGGAGCCAAGAAATAAGAATTAAGAAAACTTCAAGCATAAGACTAGTTCATTTGCAGACTTTTCGTTAGAACATAGTTCTTGGGAACCTCACATCTAAAACCTTAAGGAAGCTGAATCTGGAATCCATTCGGGCGCAAATAATGAAGCTCAAGTAGACTCTTTTCAAACCTATTGAAACAACTCCACTGGCATTGTTCCGAATCCTCTTCGAGGAGCTGATGCTGGTCGAGGATACTGAAACGAGTTCAGCATGACGGTATTTTGTGACATTCATACACTGCTTCGGCTTAATTTAATGACATTGGAATCAAGTTCATGATGACGCGAGGGGGGGGGAGTTGACACGATGGGACGCAGGATGACGTGCCTGTTTGTATTTATATCCTCTTTCTTCCTCTACTTCTTAACTCCTCACAAATTCAGAATTTCATAAATTTTCTGATCTCTAATCTCTTTGTGTAGAGTGAAGTCATATTGGTAGTGAAGCTCGGTGTAAACTTTAGCGTCCGTTAGAATATGCGTATGTTTTCCGTGCTTGGACTCAGCCTCAAGCACTTCGGCTTGAATTACCGGCTTTCCTGATGCGAAAAAATGACGTTTGGATTCATTTCCGATGATTCCAAAATCAATTCTCCCTGCACAGATTCCAACCCCGTTTTCTATGGCAAACAGTCCATTTTCTTCACGATCACGATTGAAGTGAATCAATTCCTTCATAGCCTCTACCGAAGCCTGCACAGCCTGATGGAGATAATGCGGCGAGTTCTTTTTAAAGAAAATAACCACCACCGCATCCCCAATAAATTTCTCAATAACTCCACCATGCTTTTGCACCTTCGCCTGCCAGATGCTGAAATAGCTGTTGAGCATGTTTACGATCTCTTCTGGTTCATAGGTCTCAGAAATCGTGGTAAAGGAGCGAATATCTGAAAATACAACCACGGCATCATCACTGATCTCCGTCTCAAGCTGACCCGAATCGGACTTGAACAGCCTGAGAATATCATGTGGAATAAAGGGCAAAAGCTGTTTACGCCGCCTGAGTTCTAAAACCATGGAATTAAAACCAGAAAGTACCTGAGAGATTTCATCCTTGCCGGACTCATCCAAATGAAAATTCAGGTCCTCATTTCCAATTCTAGATAGTCCCTTTCTAAGGACTAATACCGGACCAATGACTTTACGAGTCAGAAGGACAAAGGAAAGACCGGCCAGGATCACAAACCCAACCTGAAGCCAGAAAAAAATCTTACGTAGAGCCTGAATTTCCAAAAGAGCCTGATCTTTATCCTTGAGAAAAAGAAAATTGTATCCCTGAAGAACCGGCGAGGAAACCCTCAAGACATAATGGGGCTTCCCTTGCCAGAAAACCTCTTGAAAAAGGTTTGTACGGTTCTTTAGCAGAAACATCAGATCCTCAACGTCGTCCCCCTCTTTTTTGAGAGGCTTGGCCAGGGAATAGCCCTCTATCCCAGAAGATGCAAGCGCCAAAATACTCTCAGAGAAAGATTCTACCGAGGGGGTTTGTGAATGTGCATCAAAATAGACCTTAAGAACATCTTCAATTTTGCACCAGGCACCCAAAATCTTGAAATCCTTACCTATCCCCTTATGCAACCAGAACAGATAGAAACTTGATGAAAGAATCTTGCTGTGGTGAAACACGCCTGGAATTCTACCTAAAACAGATTTTCTTAACTCATCCCAGTTTCTATCACTAAACGAAATAACCTGATTGGACCAGCGAGAATATCTCTTCTTGATCAAGGCAGAACTAGCTACTTGAGACTCCTTGATCGCGGGAATCAATTCTACAATACAATGCACCATTATCTGCTGAAACAAGAACTCAGTGTTTTCAGGGTGAATAGAGACCTCTCCCTCGCGATCTGCCAAAATCAACCGCGAGAAGGCAGGCCAGTCATGAGCTTGAAGAGAAGTGTTTTTCTCAAACTTACGGGTCAGGTCTCTGGCGTGACCCTCCATAAATTGATCCAGTCCACGCTCAAGATCAAGAAGCTTGGACCTCCAACCCCGCTCAAGAGTCTTCAAAACCTGAACTTTTAGATTTTCTTGAAATTCCTGGAAAAGATGAATAAAAAACAAATCTAGAAGAATCAGAAAAGAGGCAAAGACCAGAAAATAGCGGGCCGAAAAACGGGTTTCCCAGAGCAGGGGCCAAGCCCTGGAGCAAATCCATGTAAGGAGCACCAAATATCCCAGGAAAAACCTGATTTTGCTTTTAAAGAATAGCAGAAAATCCTGGATCAGTGAGGGGGCTGCCTTGGAGATCCTGTATTTTTCCTGAACTAACGCCAACACCCCTCGCTTAAGTGCAGCCGTGGTCAGAGAATTCAGATCCACCAAAATCATAAAATTAAGGTTTCCAGCTTGACCGAGATACCAGGCCAGAGCACGATGTCCAAAACGCAGAGCCTGAAAAGCCCCCCTATAACTCATGAAGTCTCGCTCAGCAATGGACCTTGGATAAAAGCGGGTAATCTTTCGTTTGAACACCTCACCCCCATGGTGAAGGCCCATGAAAAAATGTCTACTCCAATCCTTCTTGAGAACATCCTCAAAGCTTTTACCTGCTCGATAAACAACTCGGGATTTCCTGGCAACCACCCAAAACGTATGATCTGAAAAAGGAGGCTTCAGATTTTCTAAATCCCTGGTTTTTCCATGACGAAGAGTTTGCTTCAACGCCGTTAAAAATGGCTGAAATCCTCGCTCTATGGCCTGAATCCGTGGAGGTGAGCCTGGTGCATCCGGCCCGAAATCAAGTGCATTTACATAGGTTTGGACTTCCTGACTTTCCTGCATACTGAGCTGAGATCTGGCGTGATCCTCCACCCTTCGATGAAAGAGAAATGCGCCCGCTAAAATGAAGACATAGAGGATGAGTCCCAGAACGAAGTAGCTGGCTATTCTAGCTTGGAAGGACATGAACCTCCCCGCTCATTAATTCGAAAACTCTCTGTTTTTCACGCTTACCCTTTATCTTCACAGGCTCCAGTTCCTGAAAGCTCCACCGAGGGTCAGAGCTGTTCAAATCATGAGTTTTCTGATCCATAAAAACCGTGAGTTCCTGCTCAAAATTTATTCCAAGGTTTTCAAGTCGGGCCGCCATGTTTACTGTATTTCCAATACAGGTATAATCCTTGCGATCCTCTGAACCCACGTGTCCGAGTACAACTGGGCCGCTGGCCAAACCCATGCCAATTTTGAGGGGTTTTTTGCTCATCTTTCGGCACCGATGATTGATAGCGTCCAATCGTTTGACCAGTTCGGCACAAGTCTCAAGCCCCCGCCCATGCACGGATTCTCCTCGAAAGATGCCAAGACAGGCATTCCCGGTAAATTTATCAACCATGCCCCCATGCTCGAAAATTAAAGTCTGGGTCAGGGAAATAAATGCCTGAAGAGCCGCCTGATTCTGCTGCGAACTGGGGGTTTCATCCTGCCGAGTCTCCAAAATACCGGAAAATAAAACGGTGACCTCTTCACGAGCACAGTCCTGGGTTCCTGAAACAATCGACTGGGCCGTGGTCTCAGAGAGAAAACGCGTGA
This sequence comes from uncultured bacterium, assembly GCA_964600955.1. Classification (GTDB taxonomy): domain Bacteria; phylum Muiribacteriota; class UBA6191; order UBA6191; family UBA6191; genus CAZRLV01. The sequence goes on along the minus strand of CAZRLV010000167.1, from coordinate 2,393 downwards.
TCTCCTCCTTGTCGCGCAACGAGGTCAGAACATTATTAAACCTCCAGGCCAAGTCCCTGAATTCGTTTCTTCCTGGCACCCATAGCTCCTGACTTAAATCCCCAGCCTTGATTCTTTCCAACCCCTCTTGAAGTAGTTGCAAGGGACGCGTAATCCAAAACGAAACTAAAAATGAAATTCCAACAAGGGATGACAAACCTAGAATCAAAATCATGTAATAGAAATTTAGGCGCTTTTGCAAAGTCTTGAATTCAGAGTCCAACCCACGCATCAAGGCCAGAGAATAGCTGGGTAGAACCGGAAAAACTCCTGAGAGAACCAGCTGCATCAACCCAGACTGTCTTAACACCATATAGGTTCTGCCAGCCCTTGACTTCGCCAGAGCCGCTGCCAGAGAAAGCTCTTTTCTATTTTGATTTTGAAAGGGAAAGTCTGGGTAATGAATAGCTCCGTGGCCATGACCTCGACCTTGACGCTGCCCCATCAAATAAAAATCTCCTCCATTTTTACTAGAGAGTTTTGAATCCCTCATCTGGAGGTATTCTCTGACCTTCTCAGGAAAACCAAGAAATGTGCTATGTCCTTCGAGTTCAGCCATAACAATCCAGTCCTGACCTCGATTATCGCGAAACGAGGTTGAAAACTTTCGATGCTCATAACCTCCCCGATGACCGGAACCCAGGATGATAGGGTACATGGATGGGCTCAGGTACTCGTCGAGACTGCGCAGAGGAAAATCAATTTTTTCACTGAAATCACTGATGAGTGCCAGTCGTTTTTTACGCCGGGCAGGAGCATCCGTATTCTTTTGATCTGAAATTTCATCCAGAAATTGCTGAGCTGTTGCCTTCACCAAGTAGTTGATCCTCCCTAATCCCCGACCCGGCCTATGAGAATAAAATGCCTTTCCATTGGTCACTGTTAAAGAGGCTCCAAATCGATCACTAATCGATTCCCGATACAAAATCAATGAATTGGCTCGTTCCAGGAAATGCATGAGAATTCCCAAATTGAACCGTCCTCCGGAATCCACCTGGTCCTGTAGGGACAGCAATCTGCCAACCTCCTGCTTATGAAAGCCCCACTCCCTTGTACCCCTGGAATATAGCTCAGAGGCAGCACTCATATACATTGCAGCCACCTTCTGCAAAGCTTGACTCTGCTCGCTACTGGAAAATGCGCGCGAAATCTCGTTCTTGAGGGCCTGGTAACTCTTGATGTCCGCAGGAACTCCGCTTTTATCCATTTTCTTATGATTGATGAGGGATCGAATCTCTGAAATCCAACGGGGTACTCTGGACAAAAACTCCTGCTCACTGCGTTTTGCCAAATCCTGAATTTTTAGAAAATCCTTCTCCATTTCCTGCTCAAGTGTGGTCATCATAGAATTTCTCAGAGTTGAAAGATATTCACCTCCTTTTAGCCCCAGGAAAACCAGTAGACCTGAGAGTGGGATCAAAAAACCCAGCAACAGTTTCACACTGACCCGACTGCGCCAAAATAACGCCAGGACCACACCCAATGAACCCATAATTAGCGCCATGAGATTACGTCCCCAATTTTCGTCAAAATAAGAAGGGTAGATCCGTGTCAATACCTTTTCAGCCTCGGAAATCGAGAGAGACTCAGGATGGATGAGAGCAAGGCGACGGATAAAAATCCCCTCTTCGCGATTAAAATAGATGTGTTGCTGATCGAGAGTAAAATTACGCTCCTTTTCCAACAGTTCACGACTCTCAACCAAGTTCATTTGCTTTCTAACAAACTTTAGATATTTGCCTTCCCAGCCTTGAAACCCAATACCAAAGTCAGCATGAAATCCGCTTCTAGACTTGAAACTCGGCAGCCAAATGACCATAGTCGTCCATTCTCCCCGCGCAAGCCCCGCAGTGTTTTGAACCCGGGGGGTCTCAGCCCCGTGGGGAAGGGAAGAAGAATAGAAAAAGAGATATTCGCGCACCGGAAACTCACTGGGAAAAAACAGTTCCATTTCAACGCCAACGGTAGTACCTGTGGTGGACTGTGAAAAACCAAGACCTCTGATCTCAAACAAGCAGGTCATAGGAATAGACCAGGAATGATCTACCTCTTGAGCACTACAATTGAGAGTCGCCAACGCCCCCTCATTTGCATAGAGCTGAACTCCGTCAAGTTTCATCCCGTCTTGCGTAACGCTAAAACCTGCACCGTAGATGGTGGGGAGCCCAAAGAGTCCAAGCAAGAAAACTAAAGTCTTCATAGAAGCTGGAAAAACCCTTATCTAAAAATCAGCCTCAGGATGATATAGACGATAGCGAAGAAAATAAAAACACCGAGCAAAGTTTTGGCAACGAAAACCACCAGAAGCCCAACCACCCCAATGTCGACGGGGCCCAGCGCGCCACGGCTGGAGG
>CAZRLV010000166.1:0-7643 GCA_964600955.1 uncultured bacterium | reverse complement strand
TCTCGAGACCTTGGTTTTTTGCATGAGTTTGGTAGTTTTAACTGGGACACCTCGCAGTCCTTTGAAGACGATTTTTCTTCGATTGAGGAAGCTGGATTTGACACTCCCCGAGATCTACTCGCCGGACCTGATCTAACTTATTTCATTTCAGATTCACGCAATGACCGTATCGTGGAAATGGATTCATCGGGTAATTTTGTACGTGAGTTTTCTCCTCGAGACGGTTTTGATGAACCCACAGTCCTGGGTATAACCTCACGCCGAGAACTGGCAGTTCTAGACTCGGAAAAAGAGAGAATCCTGCTCTTTGACTCCTTTGGGCACTCTATCTATCAGCTCGGTGGTTATGGCAGATCAATGGACCGATTCTCGCATCCGACTGATTTTCTGATTTATAACCAGGATGAATTTTTTGTCCTGGATTCTGGGACGCAAGAAATCAAAAAATATTCCCGCGCTTCGCAATTTATCAAAAGCGTCAAACTGGAAAAAAATCCATTGCGACTTGCCCTGGACCCCTTGGGTTTCTTGATTCTAATTTACCCTGACAGACTGGGGTTCATGACCCCGGACTTAAAACATACCCCCAATCATTTTGCAAAACCTGGTGAAACCAAAGCCGTAACGGATCTTTGTTTCACCACCAATCAACACCTTTATATCCTGCAAAATAACCCGGTTCGAATAACTCACTGGATTCCTCGCTTTGAGGTCGCCAAAAAAGAACTATCTTTTGCGAAAGAACAACCCTAGCTTCCGGCTCAAAATGTCTTTACTTTACCCTTTTGGTCTTCTCTGCTAAGATTCGGGCCTGGATTGAACCCTAACCCCTAAGAAATCATGCTCCGCTTTGCTTCCACTCTGATTTTTATCATAATGTTGCTATCGCTAAGTGGCTGTTTTCATAAGAAAAGGCAGCGTGGACCTCGGCTAAAAGTAGACTCCAAGCTCAAACTTAAGGAGCGTGTCCAGCAACTTTATAACCTGGGCTGGATTGCTGGGAGTGGAGGGAACCTGGAACTTGCCATCAATCAGTTTAAAGAAGTCCTGCGTTTGGACCCCAAACATGTGGGCGCAACCCATGATATGGGCTTGGCTCTGGCAAAACTGGGTAAAACCAGACAAGCCATTGAGTATTTTCAAAAAACCCTTCAGATCGACCCCAATTTTGAGGAAGCCTATTTCAATCTTTCCACGGCCTATTTTCGGACCCAGCAAAATGAAAGAGCCTATGAGTATTTAGAGCGCTGCCTCGAACTCAACCCCGACCATGCCAAAGGATTGCTACGTAAAGCGGGTTTGGCAGAAAGCCAGGGGGAGCTCAGGCAAGCCACTCGTATCTACTCACATTACGTAAAGGTTTACCCTGGCGATCAAAAGAGTCGCGCCCGACTTGGCTCCCTCTTCTTTCAGCAGGGGCTGGATGAAAATGCCAAGATTGAACTCACCAAAGCCGTTAAAAAAATTCAATCCCCGGAGGTCTTCTATCAGCTCGGAGTAATCTTCCACCGCCAGGGACAATTCAACCAGGCGGGCCGCTATTATCAAAAAGTTCTCAAGAAAGACCCCAATCACGTAGACACTTTGGGAAGTATCGCTGAAATCTATGAACGCATGGGAAACCTGAAAAAAGCCTTGATCCACTACGAAAGAGCTTCAGGCCTTGAACCTGAAAACGACTACCTGCGCTCAAAGGTAGATAAGCTACGCCGTCAGTAGGACTTGATTTAGCCCTGAACGGAAGGATTCGATACCGCCGCTGAATCACCCACTACCTTACGTTTAATAGATTTCATTCTATCAAATGGCCAGTAGAGGAAGAAAGCGCGGCCTTTTAGATTGGCACGCGGTACAGTACCCCAGAATCTTGAGTCCTGAGAGTTGTCACGATTATCTCCCAGGACAAAAAAGGAATCTGCCGGGATGGTAAACGGGGGCATTTGCGAGGCGGTTGCAGAACTCCCAGGGCTTTCAAAGCCAAAGAGTCGGTAGGTTCCAGCGCGGTACAGAACCTGATCAACCTCAAGACCCTTGTCTGTGAGAGTAAGCTCGTCACCCTCAAGAGCCAATACCTTTAGCGGTAACCTGAAGCGTCCCTTTTTCACTTGTTTTAAATCGACGGTTTCGCCTTTTTTGACTCCGGGGTTCATAGCCAGATAGGTCCCCTCAGAAGTCATTTCATCGTATTCCGGGCTCCAGGCAACCATGCAGGCGCCCTGGGGTATTTTAGCCCTTGTTGAACTCCTAAAGAGCACTGTAGGATCCAGCTCAAATTTCATAAAATCTAATAAAGTATAGTCTTCACGTATGGGTTTGCCATTGAGATAAAGAACCTTATTGCGCACTTCTACCTGATCTCCCGGCAGACCGATGAGGCGCTTGATGAAGTCACGAGTGGGATCGAGGGGTAAATTGAAGACGACCACATCCCCTCTTTGCGGCTCCTGGAAATAGTAGGCGGCTTTATTCACCCAGATATAATCGCCTTCAATAAGGGTATTCATCATCGAAGCAGAGGGAATATAAGACCCTTGAATCACAAAGGTATTTAGTCCTACGATCAAAATAACGGCCCGCGCCAGGCCCTCCACCCAGTCGCGAAAAAGAGTTTTGTGGTAGATAATCAGGGGCCATTTCTCACCATCTTTCTCGATGGTAAATACGTTTTTACCCCGGTATAAAACCGAGGTTCTTACACGACTCGACCCCTCATCTACAGCCGGGGTCCCACCCTGACATCTGGGCATGCTAACGCGCAAAGGATCGTCGCCAAAACGACCTTTCAGCTCAAATTCCTGAGGCTCATCGTGAAACTCGACACGAATTCGAACCAGAGAGTTATTAAAAATATTGGAGTTTGAACGCAGTTTTTTATATTCAACCTCTTCCTGGTCATCCACAAAGGCTGTAATTAAGCCTTCGCGTGGAAACCCGCTCAAATAAATATTTTTAATGAATCCTGGAAGTTTCATCTTTCCTTATAACCGATCTGATTGAGAAGCATAGCATTCTGACGCCAGTTTTTCTTAACCTTGATCCAAAGGTCAAGAGTCACTTTCTTACCAAAAAATCTTCGCGCCCGCATACTGGTCTTGGCCTTGATGGTGTGAATCAAATCACCACCGGCACCCACCAAAATCTGCTTCTGCCCCGGACGTTCTACATAAACGCAGACTCGGGCCTGAATGGATCGCTCCGATTCAGAATAATCTTCCACCACCGTGGCAATTCCAAAAGGGATCTCCTCGTCAAGGTGTTCAAAATAGGCTTCCCGTAGAAATTCCGCAAGCAAAAAAGGTTTTGATTTGTCGGTAATTTGTTCTTCTGGAAAAAATTGGGGACCTTCGGGCAGTTTTTCAAGAATACATTCCTCCAGGGTCTCAAGATTCGGCCCGGCGTTGGAGGAGACAGGAACATAGGCCGCAGCCCCGGAAAACTCCTTTGGCATGGAGTCTAGTAAAGGAATCAATGCGGATTGTTTGAGTAAATCAATCTTAGAGATCAAAATAAGAACCGGTATTTTACTATGACGAAGAATTTCTTGAAAAAAACTCTGGTTTTGCTTCAAGCGTGGCTTTCTTCCGTCAACTAAAAACAGTGCCAGATCAGCGTCTCCTACAGCGGATAAAACCTCGGAGCGGTAAAACCCATCCAGCTTGAGTTTTCCCTGATACCAACCCGGAGTATCCAGAAAAAGCATCTGAAAATTCTCGTCGCTGCGAATTCCTAAAATTCGATTGCGTGTCGTTTGAGGCTTGGCTGTAACAATCGAGAGATTGCGGTTGATCAATTGGTTCATCAAAGTGGACTTACCCACATTAGGCAGTCCCAAAATAGAAATATAACCCGATTGAAAATTCATTGGTTTCATCTTGAAATCAGAAGTACAAGAAGACAGGAGACAGAGCCCAGAATTCAGAATGAAGATGAAGACTTTTCACAACCATTTAATGGATCCCCCGGTCAAGCCACAATGCATTCCCGTCATTGTGGACCCCGATCCGCAATCCATCTTCTGTCCTTAATCACCATCTGTGGCAAAACCCCTGGATCCTGAATCAAGTTCAGGATGACGCGCTGGGGTTCCCCCATTCCGATGATTCCTATAGTTCCGATAGTTCTTCTAGTTCCTTCTTCCTTCTTCTACTGACTCCTGAATTCTGTCTCCTGTCTCTTTCCCTTATACCTTCTCCAAATATCATGCATCCAAAAATACTGTTCCGGGTGTTTTTTTACCAGGGCCTCCAGAGCTTCTATATATTGCAGGCAGGCTTTTTGGATGGATTCTTGCTCATCTTTTCCAGAACCCGTATCAATTTCGTCCACAATTTTAAAATCCAGATAATTTCCGTCCCTTACACAAACCGTAAAAAACGTCTTACAGTCTATTTTTTGGGCCAGACGGGCAAATCCATCAGGAAACTGGGTCTCCCGGCCAAAAAATTCAGCCGTCAATCCTTTGCCTTGATCTCCAACACTTCCAAATACATTTCCTTTTTTAAGGCATTCAAGGCAATGTTTCAAGGCCCCTTTTTTTTCGATCAAGGAAATCCCGGTGCCGATTCTAATCTTATAGAATAATTCATCTGCCAACTCAGATTTGAGTTTTTGATATAAAACACTGAAATTCAGGTTGCAGAGCTTTGCAGAAAGCCCTAAAACTTCCCAATTTCCAAAATGTGCCGCCAGGAGAATACTCCCCTGATTCTGGTTTTGACGAACCGTAAAAATATCCATTTCATGCATGCGTATCCAGGGCTCTAATGTCCTTTCAAAATAAGGGAGAAGTAAAACCTCAACCAGACAGGTCCCGTAATGATGAAAACAGGCCCTGGCCAGCCCACGTGAATCCGAATCAGGAAAAGCCAGCGCCATATTCGCTTTGGTGATTTCCCTGCGTTTGCCTAAATAACGAAACCCAACCTCCCCCAAAAACATCCCAAAAAACAAATGAACTCTACGAGGAAAAAACGAGAGTAAAAACCAAAAAAAGAAAATCACACGCAGCCAAAACATAGGGGGCATCTTAACAGAAGATGAGGGGGAAGGAAGCAGAGGAATAGATTTGGAGAAGGAACTAGGAGAACTCTCGGAACTAAAGAACTATAGGAATGAACCCCCGGTCAAGCCGGAGGATGACAAAAATCAAGAATCATCGGAATAGAGAAACGAAAAAAATAGATCCTCCTTCTTCTTCAGCCTTCCTGCTCTTTTCCTCCTATTCTGTAGTTCTATAGTTCCGATAGTTCTTTAGTTCTCTCTTCTTCTGTATGATGTCCCTCATGCGGTGTTTCAAATTTTTGCGCTTTTATTTGGGGGCTTTTCTGGGGCTGGCTTTACTGGCGCTTTTGACCTCAGGCCTGTGGGCTTCTACGAGTATGCAGGATTTTGAAAGCTTCAAAATGGAGTATTTCCCAGATAGCAAGGCTCCTCTACCTCCATCCACGCAGGTTTTGATGGAGTTTCATGAACTTACAGACATCCAAAAAGTCTTTTATCTGCAAAACTATTTCAAATCCCTTTCTGCCCCGGAAATTGAGAGGACTTTATTGCTACGTGCTGATAATGAACTCTTCCAGGATGTCTTGCACGCCTACCCACTCACAGTAAAACGGCATCTTCCCCATCACCAAGTCTATGAGATCCTGGTTCCGCGGACCTTTGAGGAAAACGATTTTTTTAAGCGAATCCATCATGATTTTCCACGAGTTCTGCTAGAGAAAAACCCAAGGTTGAGGCTTGATATCCCTGATGCTGGACCTCAGGGCGCAAAAGATCATCTCAAGGAATTGAATTGGTCTGATGCCAGGCTTCAAATCTCAACCACCCTGCCACCCATGCAGAGAAAAGTTCAGGTTTGCGTGCTTGATTCCGGCGTAGGCCCCCATGAGGACCTTCCGCGTCAAAGGTTGTATCAAAAAGATGAAATGGGCCATGGAACCCATGTTGCCGGAATTATAGGTGCCATCCGCCAAAACGATATTGGGATCGATGGGTTGACCAATCAACCGGAACTAAGAAGCTATAAAATTCTAGACTCCCAGGGGACTGGAAATCTAATGGATCTGGTGGCTGGGCTGGATCAGGGATTTCGCGAGGGATGTGATATCGCCAATATTTCTCTGGGTACCTATGAATATTCCAGAATTTTATACGAGGTGCTGACCGATTTGAGCAAAAAAGGCTTGATCATGGTGGCAGCAGCTGGGAATGACGCTACCAACAGACCCGTACTACCAGCAAGTCATCCCATGGTGATCGGTGTAGGGTCGTACGCATCTAAAAAGCAGCTGTCCGCGTTTTCAAATTACGGGAAAAAGAACATGCAAGTCAGTCTACCGGGTGAAAACATTTTAAGTACACATCTGAACGATAGACTCAAGAGGCTCTCGGGCACATCCATGGCAGCCCCTATGTTCACAGGAATTCTGGCTGAGATTCTGACCGGTGTGTCCAATCAGCCACCCGTAAGAATCATCCTTGAAACCCTGGCCTGGCATGATGACGAAATCAAAAAAAGAAACAAGGTCACGCATGCCCCCTTCGATTTTAATCTCTTCTACCCCAAACTTCAGTACTATATTAAGCGTGGCCCCAAAACCCCCTAGAGGGCTATAATGGCTCGACTCAAAAAGTCGGGCCTAAGGTCCGGGAACGCCAGATGCCCATATTTAGAATTCGCTTTACCCGCATGGTATTCAAGCTTTTTACGGCTTTTCTGGTCCTGATTCTGCTGACAGCCATTCCAATTGGTTGGTTTTCGTTTTCAGAGCAGGAAAAGCTGATTAATTCTTATGTCAATAGGACGAATGACGCCTTTGCTAATTTCATAGCCTCGAGTGTGATGAAAGTTCTTAGCAAAACCCGCTCACAAGTGGAGATGGTGGCTGGACATGAGGACTTCCAGGAAATGGGTGCTTCAAAAATAAGGAGAAGGCTTAAAAGGCTGATGCGTAAAGACCCGCTTTTTTACGCTGCGGGTGTCTATAACCGCGAGAAAGTTCTCGTGACTCAGACCAAAGCTTTTGTCAAAGTTAAAAACCTTGAGCGCCTTTTTTCTACCAGCCTCTTGCATCGCTATGGCATGAGTCTGTTTGAGAACCAGGATGAGACAGAATCCAGGGCTGAATTTAGAGTACTAATCCACCGTGGCAGCGAAATTCATGGGGTGCTGATCGTACAGCTCAATATGCGCCATATTCAAAAAGACCTCAATCGAGCCAAAGTCTTCATGGAATATACCAATAAGTTCGCTGATATCTTTATTCTGGACGAAAGAAACCAGGTGATCAGCAAATCTGGCGCTTCCATGCTAGGCCCTTCCCAGGGATCTTCAATCTCCAAAGCCCGCTCACGTGGGTACACAAAGAATCTGCAAGACTATTACGGAAGCTATGAAACCCCTCCCTGGAAGGTCGTTTTCGTACCCAAGGGAACCGCTTATGACCAACTGAAGAAATTCAAAATGACATTTGCGGAGTTTGTACTCTTTTATATTTTTATAGCCGGTCTTTTAGGGCTCTATGTGGCTCGCAGAATCAGCCGGCCTTTAAATCATCTGGTCACTTCCATGGAGAAAATTTCTCAGGGAAATCTGGATACCAAGGTGGAGGTTGAAACCAGTGATGAAATAGGCGAACTCT
>CAZRLV010000165.1:0-7668 GCA_964600955.1 uncultured bacterium | reverse complement strand
GGGGCTTGATGGTCCAGGTTGAGGAGTTTGGAGTCGGGATGGGTTTTAAACCGTTGCAGAGATCTTTGGCGTTTTTTGAGTTGATCGCGGTTTTCCATCAAGGCTCTTTTTAAAGCTGCGGGAAGATCGCGCTTAAGAAAGCGATCTAGATGCGCAAGGCTTTGGTCCAAAAAACAAAAGGGAAATAGAACCGAGCAATAATCCTTGGAAAAGACCATGTCTCTCTCAGATTGGACTTGCAGAAGGTGGTCAAAATAGGGTTCAAGGACAGGCAGGTTCTCTTTTTTTTGCAGCCGGTGGAAAAAGGCCCTCATCCCTGATCTGGCGCTGTCAGCCGAGCGCTCTTTGTTATGAATTAGCTCTTTGAAGCAAGATAGCTTATCCTTGGACAGCGAAATGGCAATCTCAAAAAAACGCTTCTCACCACGGTCTGAGCTGTCACGATCCATAAGAATCCGAGCATCTCTTTTAGCTTGTGGGTGCTTGAGGGCCGCTAGCAGGCAGACTACGGACCATTGTTTTTCCAAATCAAGTTTCAATCCGCCCAGGCTTTGATCCTCGATAGCAGACTCCAGAACCTTACTGTCCTCTAGCGTAAGAATCGAACGACGCAGTAAGTAAAACCACTGATCTTTCAGGTCATAACCCAGGGTTTTGCAACCCAGCGACTCGAGGGCACGCTCACGGATCCTTGGAGCCAGGATCTGTTCGAGATCGCTAGACAGAAAGCTGGAATAATAGGCGTAAAAGCTGGAGAGCATACTAACGGCTAAATTCTCCAGCGGCTCTTTCTCAAGGGTGTTCCAGATCCACTTTAAGCAATACAAGGGATTCACAACTGCGTCTTCGACCATGGAATTTAGACTGTTCAGGATTAATTGGCGCACCAGTGGATCTTCAAACCTTGTGTATCTAGACGATGCGAAATTGAGTGAATCCGGCTCGAAGCGAGCCTTTACATAGTCATGGTCATCGAAGTTGGGAAGAACGAAGTCGGGGATGCGAGATGGGGATGGAATCTGAATTTCAGTGGTTGCTCCCTGATAGGTCAGGTCCAAAACTTCGTAAGGCACCATGGGCTTTTCAGGCTGATCCTGATAAAGGGCTACACGCATTTTGTGGGTGCGTAGTCTGGGGTGCTCGGCGGGAGCAAGTTGCGTTATTTTTAAGCTTATCAACTCAGCATTGGAAGTGACAGGCTCCACGAAAACCGTGTTAATACCAGCGTTTTGCAACCAGTCATCAGCCCAGGATTGAAGATCCAAGGCACTCTGAGCCTGCATGGAACTTAGAAAATCCTTCCAGGTCGATCCATCAAAGGCAAAATCTTTTAGATATTGCAAAACTCCCTGCATAAACTTTTCATGGCCTAAAAGGTGGAGCAATTGTCCGACTACAGCAGCGCCTTTTTCATAGGTAATACAATCAAAATTGGCAAAGGCCTGCACGGTATCGGGGCAATCTGAAATTATGGGGTGCGAAGTGGAGAGTTGATCTTGCTGCAAGGCTCTTGACTTTACCTCCTGGCAAAAATAGAGCCTTGCATCCTGAAATCGGGAAACCTCGGGGAGTAGGATATAGCCAAAATAAGTGGCGAAGGCTTCATTAAGCCATAGATCGTTCCACCATTTCATGGTCACCAAATTCCCAAACCACATATGCGCCATCTCATGCACAATGGTTCCGGCAAAATCAAATTCCTCAGCCGTGGTGAGCTGATGACGAGGCAGGTATTGTTCCGTGAAAACCACCAGGGCCGCGTTTTCCATGGCTCCCCCTGAAAATTCGGGGACAAAGGCCTGGTCATGTTTATCAAACGGATAATCGATACCAAGCAAAGATTCAAAATGATCGAGGGATTTCTGCGTCAGTGAAAAGATCTCCTCTGAAGGAATGAATTCGCGCATGCTGGGTCTGTAAAAAAGCCGCAGAGGGATTTTTGAGCTGAGATCTTCCAGGACTTCATAGTCTCCGGCAATGAGACAAAATAAGTAGGTGCTTATCTTTAGGCTGGGATGAAAGGAGTGTAGGCAACGCTGACCGCGCTCAAGAGATTTCTTCAGGGAGCCATTGGAAGCTACGGTCCAAGAGCCTGGGGTCTCAAGACTCACCGTAAAGCTGGCTTTGAGGTCCGGTTGATCAAAACAGGGAAAGACTCTTTGACATTCGGCGGGCTCCAGATCCGAAAAAATGAATTCCTGATCCTTGCCGGGCTCCATATAACGATGAAGGCCCATCCCATTTTTGTCAAAGCGGTTTTGATAGCAGATCTCAATTCGATGCTGCCCGTCTTCAGGAATGCATGCAAAACAGTCTTTAGGAATTGAGAGTCGGTTTTTATGATGCGTAAACGCAATGGTTTCAGATCCATTGACCTTTATAGATTGGATCTTGTGACTGATAAAATCTAAATCCAGGGCTTTAGAGCCCGAAGTAAATTCTAGTCGGATAATCGTCTTACCCTCGTAGAACTCAGACCCTCCAGGAAGATTCAAAAAAATCTCATAATCAATAGAAGAAATGAGTTCACTACGTCTGATTGCAAAATCGCGCTCAACATGGGTGGAGATAGTCATGCGCATATCTTACTACATGAATTCTGTATTCTGTCTCCTTGCCCCATCAATCCGGCTTGATATCTTCAATTAAATAGCCTCCCGCCTGGGTTCCTAGAAAGAGCTTGTGATGGTCAGTTCTATCTTCTACAACGATGAGATCCAGGATTGGCATTAGAATGGAGGCGGGCATCAGGGTGAAGTTGCTACCATTATCGAGGGATTTATAAAGACCTTCTTGGGTGCCCAAATATAGAATGCGGGTGGATGTAGAGGGTAGGGTCATGACTTTGGCACTTAGCACTGCGGGGTCAAGATTACCCGTCAGAGTTGTAATGGTCGTGCAGTCATTGCTGGCCTGGTAGAGTTCACCCGAGCCTATGAGATAAACGCCATCCGTATCTGAAACCACTTCAATATCCGTCACCGAGCCTTGGGAACCACAGTCACCTGAACTGCTCCAGGAAAAACTTTCCGGGCTTGTCAGGTCGGTGGCTTTGAGTACAGAAGTGGATGTGGAGGCAAAGACCTCAGAGCCATCGGGGTTGACACCCAGCGCCCAGACGGATTGAATGCCGATCCCATTGACCGATGTGGTCCAGCTTCCTCCCTGATCCCTGCTGTAGTGGAGGCCGAAAGTCTCGGTTCCAATCAGGAGGGTGTCGGTTGCGAAAGGATGAAAGAGAATGCTGGTTACATGGGTTACGGGGTTATTGATATTTAAGGACAGAGTGCTAAGGTTGCTGCCCGAATAACTCATGGTACTGAGCCCTGTTTTACGATTGCCTAGAAACAGAGTTTTAGGTCCTGGTAAGGGTTCAGCAAAGGTAAAGGTAGAGACCGGACTTTGGTTCGAGATAAGATTCCAGCTATTTTCGGTCTGAGTATAGCGATAGACCCACATTTCGGTAATGGCGAAAAAAGATGTTGTCGTACTGCTTGGAATGGCCAGTGAGGAAATAGCAGGAGGCAAAATTCCGGTCAGATCATTTACGGTATATGGCGATGCTGTGTTATTGAGGACCTTGGTCAGGGCGCGGTTATTGCCCAGCAGCAGGCGATTTGGGTTCGTGCTGTCACTGGCTATTGCTGAATAGTTCGGTCCTGAAAATCCCGAGCCCGTAGCCTGCGGGGTTGACCAGGTGGACCCCTGGTCTGAGGATTCATAGATTCCGTTGAGGGTGGCAAGAAAAACGCGCCCTGGTTGGGTTGTCAATGCCAGTGCATTAACGTCACCGGGCGAGCTGCCGGTGGTGGGTGTGATTTCTTCAAAGCTTGGGGTTCCTGAATTGGTGAGCAAGTTGGTGGTACGCAAAAACGCTGAGGTAGATATTAAAAGCAGGGTTTCGGATTGAGACGGGGGTATGGAAAGACTTAGGATGTCCACGCTATCGGTTTGCAGGGAAGACCAGTTGGTCCCGGATTGGTTGCTGTAATAGAGACCTTCAAGAGTACCCACGTAGAGTCTTGCATTGGTTGCGTCATAGGTCAGTGCGCGCACATCTCTGTTTGCATTGGACTGAGGCGAGGGACCATTAGTATTGAAGTCGGCGTAGGTTTCTCCGGTGTCTGAGGATTTAAACAGGTTTTGGTCTGTGGCTATATAGACATTTGCCGGGGCAGGCGGGTGAAAGAGCAGGGCTTGAAGGGTCTTTCCTGAAAAACTAGGGGATGCTATCTCAAACCAATTGAGTCCCCGGTCACTAGACTTGAACAGGGCGCTATCTTGAAGCAAAATCATGGTGGACGACTGCGCCAGGTCCGGGTGCTCAGAAAAATCCTTAACGGTTCCTGAAGGTAATCCCTGGTTGAGGTCGGTGTAGACCTCACCATTGAGATCCAATTCCCCAAAACCAGCCCGTGATGCCAGGAAGAATTTACCGGGATCATGCTCAGACTCGCTAAGATGCTGAAGACGGATATTGGTGGTTTTTAACCCACTGAAAGAGGAGGTGAGAATCTGCATGGTTACTAAAGATGAGCGGTAAACTTCCGCAGTGGTGGGCTGGGACTCATTGCTACTCTCATCTTGAACCTTAAAGCTAAAGCTATTGAGGCTGGCATCATTGAGCGATACCAAAACCGTGGTCGTAGCGCTTGAATCCATGGTCGAATGAAAAACCGAATTAATAAACAAGCTGGTTCCCGCTTCAGCTGCAACGGAGAGTGTTGTGGACGCCGTATTTGTAGCCAGGCGCAATGGGGAAACCGAAGGAGCGCCTGGAATGCTGGTATCGATGGTGACGGTGACACCACCAAAAGATGCAGAGGAAGAGGCAGGTGGTGAAGGGTTTCCGGCCTGATCAAAGAAAATAACATTTGTGATCTGTAGGGGATTGGATTGGTCCTTATGAGTAGTTTGGGCCGTGTAGGTCGCAGAATAGAGCCCGCCGGATGAGGGTTCTTCGGTCCAGATCAGAGGCACCAGATTATAAGAACCGCTAACAAATCCACCTGTTTCTGCTGACCCGTTATTCAGTTCCGGAGTGAGCTGGAACTCTAAATTGTTTCCTACAGTAAGGACCAAAAGAGGACCAGTGCCAGTGACAATAATGGATAAGACGGCAGGAGAGCTGGCGTCGAGAATACGATCCACATCAGTTGTGGCTATTGAATTGGAAACATTTCCCGCCAGATCATGGGCAAGGATATTTGTGAGCTGTAGTGTGGCTGATTGACTGGGGTGACCGGAAGTCAGGGTATAGGTGGCGAGCCAGTGCGAAGAGTCCGTACTGCCAAAACTAAGCGCTTCTCCGTTGTAGCTGGCAGTTACTAAATTGATATCTGTAGAAGCTGAGGACGCGAGGACGCTAAATTGCAATGAATCACCAATTTTGAGATACTCGGACGAGGGCGGAGCGGTTCCTGGCGTCAGGAGAGCCAATGAAGAAACACTGACAAGTTCCGGGGGGTGGATATCGGTGGTAATGATTAGAAAAGCCAGGGAGCTGGTAATTAGGCTTGGACCGATATTTCCGGCCAGATCTGTCAGAAAAGCGTTGAGCTGAGGCGGGTTTGAAGCATCACTCTGGTTCGTATGGGTTGTCAGAACCGTATAGGTGGAATGGAAGCTACCGATCACCCCGGTATTTATAAAACTTAGACTGACAGAATTGAAAACCCCTGAGGCTTGAATGACATCCGTTGCGATAGTGGAGGCTTTAAGCGTGAATTCCAAGATGTCTGTTGCTGTGAGATTAGTTGTTGTAGAAGTGGCGGTGATGGATTGAATTGTGGGCCGTACCGTGTCAAAGACATGCGTGAGCAGACTGCCAGGTAAGAGGCTGAGGTTCGTCAGGATGGGAGAGGGATTGCCTGCCAGATCATAAGCCTGGAGGCCTTCGACCTGGGGAGTGGTTTGGTGAAATGGACTTTCTGAACTCCCCGGAGAACTCAGTTCCGAGAGGGTGTAGAGGGCTTCCCAGGAGAGTGTATCCGTGTTGGTTTTTTCGAAATTCAAGGACACTCCGTTGAAAGCTCCCGTGACGTTTTGAATTTGGTCTACCCCTGCCGCTGTGGCTCCTGCAGAGACCCCAATACTAAAGAGAATAGAGGAGCCAATGCCTATATAATTGGCATTGGATGTGAGAGCCTTAGTGATGACGCCCGTGATCGTCGGGGGGATGGCATCCACTGAAATTAATAGTCCCGTAGTCGACGTGGTTGTTGAGTTTCCGGCACTGTCTGTGAGGGTGAGAATCAATTGTTCGCCGGTGCTAAACACGGCGGGAGAAGCCGGAACGGTGTAGGATGTGGAAAACCTTGCACCGCCCAGAGAGGGGAGAAAACTGAGAGGGGTTCCACGAAATACGCCTAAAACGCTTAGATCAGGCTCGGCATCCCCAACGAGATCCACTGAAAAACTGAGACTCTCTCCAATGGCAAGGGTGTCTGCGAAATCAGGCGAAAAATTGATTTCCGACGGAGCGGGGGCATTCGCGTCAATCAGATGGGTCAGGGATACGGTTTGGGTCAAAGATCCAAAATTTCCAGCACTATCGCCAAATTGAAGTCCTGTCAGCTGCAGTGGGCTGGAAGGATTCAATCCGTCGGGAGCACCAGCCAAAATGATGTAAGTGGCCTGAAAACTCAAAAATCCATCAATGCTGCTAAAGGTCAGAGGCGAGGCATTAAAACTTCCAGTGAGAGAGACCGCTGAGGATACGGACGCCGGACTGAGGCTAAAAACCAAAGAGTCTCCTATTTTTAAAGGATTCGAAAGCGAACTCGAAACGACAGCAAGAGAGGTTAGATCTGCAATCGGGGGACTCGTGTCCAAAATAAAGTCCACCGATGTAGAAGCGGGGAGCCCCACCCGACCTTGAGAATCTATAAAAAACACGGCGGTTAGATCCAGAGCGGTGGGTTGAGATTTATGGGTAGTCTCCAGCGTATAGGTTGCTGAATAAGAAAGCCCGCTGGAGTTTTCAAGAAAAGGCAAACTAATCCCGTTATAGGAGAGGTTAAGAGTCATTGAGCTAAGTTTTAGGGTTGGGGTTATACTCAGGGACGAGAGATCTCCATAGGTAGGAAAGACCGAAAATTCTACGGACTCTTTCAAGGCCAACTCTGTGTCAGTCGCCAGAAACTCAATGCGCTCAACCTGAGGTTTTAGAGTATCGATCAGTATGGGGGAGGTCAATTCTCCAGAGAGGCTGAAGGCATTGAGACTATAACTGCGCGGCGAGGATGAGCTACCCGAAGGCTTTTTAAAAACCACATTCTCCAGTTTGATTTCGGTGGTTACAATAGGCTGGTTTGGAATGGAGAGATTGGTTGTAAAGAGAAAGGGGTTTGATCCCGGAAGGAAGTTAAGGTCGGTGCTAACTTCGCCTATTTTGGCCGAGGCGCTAATGATGAGGAGGTTTGGGAGAGAGCCGAATCGAAAGCTGAAATTGAGTAGATCTGAGCTAATTTTTCTTGAGCTGGTAGAATCACTGGAAACTTTCACGGATTGAGGTTCCACAAAGTCTGTATCAATGGGGAAGGAAGTGTGAGTGGTCAGCTGAGCAGAGAGGTTACCCACTGCATCTTGAGCCCGGAGAGTGAGCTCAGGCCCTGTCATGCTGGCAGGGGTATTGGTTGTAATGGGGTATGTTGCGTGGAATATATA
>CAZRLV010000164.1:0-7719 GCA_964600955.1 uncultured bacterium | reverse complement strand
TTTAAAACCTGTAATCTGGTGGAACCTATCTCACAGATGGGTGAATTCGACATCATCTTCAGCCGCAATGTCCTGATCTATTTTGACGAAGAAACCAGGGAGAAAATTATCCGGCAATTTCATGCCATGCTTCCCCCTTCTGGTTTTTTGTTTCTGGGAATTACCGAAAACACCTGCACTCTCCCCGAACTTTTTAAAACAGAAATGATAGGCAATACCCTGGTTTATCGTAAAAAAACTTGAACGTTGAGTGAAGGGTTCAAAGGAAGCAACTTCTTGGCTCTAATCTATTTTCGTTCGAATTAGCTCGAAAAAGTCTGAGGGGAAGACTTCGGCCATTTTTATGGGATTGGGGGCAGAGTTGATCACAACCTCGTCTCCGCTTTTCAGATGAAACCCCACCTGTCCATCCACGGTGAGTACAACCTCGGACTTTACGTATGAATTCTCCTGGTGAATACAAACCTTGAGAGTGTCCTCAGCCGAAAAAATCATGGGGCGTGCATTGAATTTATGCGTGCAGATCGGTGACATGAGCAAAAGTCCAAACTCTGGCTTAACAATGGGACCGCCGTTAGAAAGAGAATATCCCGTGGAACCCGTGGGCGTGGCGATCAGGATACCATCGCCTGGATAGTCTTCCACCAAAATATCATTGGCAAAAAGCCGGTAAGTAACAATTCTTGAGAGCGATACCACCTTTAAAACAGCATCATTCAACCCAAAAAACGACGTAATTTTACGGGCCTCACGGAAAACGGAAGCCTGGAGCATCAAGCGGCGCTGAATCTCATAGTCACCCGTTAGAATGCGCGACAAACCCTCGAACATATTATGAGCTTCAAGCTGAGTCAAAAAACCGGTTGTTCCGCGGTGCAAACCTATTAAAATCGTATCGAAGCGAGCGCAGTAACGTGAGGCTCTTAAAATCGATCCGTCTCCCCCAATGACAATTAGAAACTCACATAGTCGGGCAAGTTTTTCAATTTTTAGATACTCAATATCCTTCAATTCATCGATACGCGAGTCTTCCTCAAGCGCGAAGTCTACCTGCTGACTTTTCAGCCAGTGAATCAGTTCTACACAGAGTTCCCGTGAGCGCAGGTTCTTGGAGTAAAAAACGATACCAAATTTCATTCTTTAGAGAACAATTCCTTTCTTTGCGCTTCCATAAGCTTTTTGAGGCGATGACTGCCGCCGGCCCGAATCAAATCGCTTTGTCTATTTGCCTCAACCTTATATACGGATCCTGAAAACTTTAGACGTTCATAATAATGCAGGGCCCGCGAAGAATCACCCTGCTCAAAAAAATGTCTGGCCAAAATCAAAAGATTTCGACCATCTTTGGGATATTTTTTGGCAAAATTAACCCTGAGAAGAATAGCTTTCTCTCTTTGCTTTGATCGCTCAAAAAGACGGATCAAAAATTCAAACTCCTCACGAATCAAAATCTTTTGGTTCTTTTGCAAAACTGAAATGGCCTCTTTTTCCTCATCCTTGGCAGCCAGAGAAATAGCCTCACGGAAAAACTTCAAGGACTCGGCCTGGTCGGCCGCCGTCCCAAAAATAGAACTGCGAACATGACCGGTCTGAATGGACATCTCTCCAAGTCCCTCCACGGAAACGGGACGTGTCGTCACAGCCCCCTGCAAGAGTGATTTGAGATCAAAGGTTTTCATCTCATCTTGCAGTTTATTATGACGCTTTAAGAGAGAATCAAGCGTGCGTAGTCTTGAAAGAACCAAAAATCCACCACGCTTGAGTCGCTTTGGCTCGGGTGCTGCGACTGGCCCCGGATCTGGCTTCTCATCATCGGCTTTATCAGAGATTCGTTTACTCTCCTCAGAGTCTTGATTCTCTGAGATTTTTGAACCCTGCAGGCGGGTTTCTAAAGCCTCCATCTTCTGCCGAATCCTACGCCATCCGGTTAGAGAATAAGCCTTTGCATAGGCGCGGTAAGCTTCGCGAAATTTTTCCAACCGTACCAGGACTTCGCCTTCTAGAAACCAACCCTCAGGGTCTTTTGGTTGCAGGCGCTGATGCATTCGCAGCTTGCGCAGGGCCGATAGATCGTTTCCTCTTTCGACTTCCCGATGGGCTATTTTGATAATGGATTGGGCTTGATAGCTATGGATCTTGTCGAGACCTTCAAGCGTGCGCTTACGAACATCACCCGAGTCTGTCAGGGAGGAGAACAAAACCAGAGCTACAAGTCCCAGGAAAAAACGGGGATTCAAAGCCAGCATGTCCTGCACCGTGAAGTCGGCAGCTTAAGCAATTAGGCTATCGACGCGGCTTTTAAGCTCTCCCTTGGGTAGAGCCCCTACCACCTGACCGATCTGCTCACCGTCTTTGATCAAAATAAGGTTTGGAATGGATCGCACCTTATAGCGCTGAGCCAGGGTTGAATTTTCGTCCACATTGACTTTGGCGATTTTAAGATTTTCTCCATACTCGGAGGCGAGCTCTTCCAGAATCGGAGTCAACATCTTGCAGGGACCGCACCATTCAGCCCAAAAGTCCACTAAAACGGGAACCTTGGAATCACTGATCAACGCATCAAAGTCAGCCTCTGTTAAATCAAGAACTCCATCTGCCATAGCTTACTCCTCACATTTCCACGGCTTAATCAAGCCCAGGGGAACACCGGCCAGACCGGCTACTCTTTCCACAATAAAATCTACGAGATCCATGACCTTTCCGGGCTGGTGGTAGAAGCCCGGAGAAGCCGGGAATATAATACCCCCCAGCTCTGAAATCCTCAACATGTTTTCCAGATGGACCACGCTATAAGGAGCTTCACGAGGAACCAGAATCATCTTACGGCGCTCTTTGAGACAGATATCCCCTACGCGGGTCAATAAAGTGGAACCCACACCGTGACGTAATTGCCCCAGCGTTTTCATAGAACAGGGCAAAACCACATAGGCATCAAAATGATTTGAGCCACTGGCAATGGGAGAGAGAAAATCCCGATTTTCATAACAACGAACACCCGATAAACTTTCTAGATAAGCCTCAAGATCAAGGTCTAGCTCCTCACGAAATACTACGGGCGCCGTATCCGAAGCAACCACATGCAGCTCACAGTGACCCTGGGTTAAATCCAAAAACCGCCTGGCATAGATTGCCCCCGAAGCCCCCGTAATTCCTAAAATAATTTTTTTCATAGTCCTAACTGAGCAAGGGTCGTCAGGAGAAATAAAATGCTGACTCCTGAATTGAGTTTGAAAAAGGCGGGACCCATCTGCTTTTCTTTATCACGGCGTACCCAGAGGTGCACAAAGAGCAGCAGAGCAGTGACCAGGATCAATCCGCCATAAAATACCCACTGATATCCTAGAAGAAGACTACATAGAACCCAGGAAGTCACCGCCAGAAGATGAAAGCCAAGGGCCAGTCTTAGGCTCCAATTCTCCCCCAGAGCGGCGGGAATAGAGTACAGACCTTCGCTACGGTCAAAATCGGCGTCTTGGAGAGCGTAGAGTATATCAAAGCCGCTCACCCAAAAAAGCACACCCCCTGAAAGCGCTATGGGAGCCCAGCTGATCTCACCGGTAACCGCAACCCATGCCCCTAAAGGAGCAAGAGCCAAAACAGAGCCCAGTACACAGTGGGCTCCCGCCGTAAAGCGCTTGGTATAGGGATAAAGCAAAAGCAGAAAAAAGCAAAGCGGCAAAAGTTTGAAAGTCAGGTCATTAAGAGCATAGGCACAGCCTGCAAAAATCAAGGCAAAAAGTATGAGATAAGGAACCACCTGCAACGGAGTGAGAACCCCTTGAGCCATAAGCCTGTGTTCTGTTCTTGGATTTTTAGCATCAATCGCGCGATCTACAAAACGATTCCAGGCCATCCCCAGTGAACGTGCCACTAAAAAGGCGAGAATAATGATCGCAACCACGCGCAAAGTTGGTAGGCCTTCAGCGGCCATGAGCATGGCTGAAACAGTAAAAGGCAAACCTAAAAAAGCATGTTGAAACTTGGTCAAGGCCAGAATGCTAGCCAGCCTTTGCATCATGAACTCTCTTCCTCAGATTCCTCGGCCTCGGCCTCTCGCCTGCTCATAAAACCCATCACCAAAATAGACGCCTCGTAAAGAAGGATCATGGGGCAGGCCACCAGAATCTGAGTTACTAAATCGGGTGGAGTGAGCAGTGCGGCCAGGATAAAAAGACTAACGATGGTATGTCGTCGGTAACGTCTCAGTAAATCGGCATCGATGAGTCCCACCACATTGAGCAGAACCAAAAACACCGGTAGCTCAAATACGGTGCCAAAAAGAAGTACCAGGGTAAAACAAAAAGAGATGTATTTTTCAATGCTCAGGGTCGCTTTGACCTCGGCAACTTGAAAGGTCAGTAAAAACTTAAGCCCGAGAGGAATGGCTGCGAAAAATGCCAGGGCAACCCCGGTGATAAAGAGTATAACCAAAACCGGTGTTGCCAAATACAAAGCCCGCACCTCTTTATCTCGCAGTCCAGGGGCAACAAATCTCCAAAACTCGACAAGTGTATAGGGTAGCGAGAGTACCAGACCCGAGAGAATCCCCAGCTTCAACTGCGTGAAAAAACCTTCTGTAGGAGAAATCGCGACAAACTCCACATCGGTCGCCGCCTGTGCAATAAAAATCTGCAACAAATCCTCTGAAAAATAGAGCCCCACCAAAGTCCCGGCAAAAACCCCAAGAGCCATATGCATCAGAGTGGTACGCAACTCATCGAGATGATCAAGAAGAGACATCTCTTTATTATTATTTTCTGAACTATCCATAGGTTCACTTAGAGCGGAGGTAAGGCCGAGAGTTCCCCAGAATAGCTTTCATCGGGTAATCCTCTCAGCTCCCTATAATACAGATAATCACCTGAAAAATGTCCAAAGAGATTATCCACCATATGATTCTTAAGATGATAGTCAAAACGGCATTGGAAATGCTCAGGCATGGTCGCGCGACGCAGTTCCTCGGTGGCCAGATTACCAAAGACAAAAACCTTGTCACAACCACGGCTTTTCAAGCCCAAATGCGCATAGAGGGCTGACTGCAAAATCATATCGGAATCCGCCAATACTATCTCATTCCAGAGCGACACCAAAGACAGTGAATCGGTTTCATGCTTTTTAACCAGAGAATCATGAATAACAATGGGCTTTTCTGAGATAAGCATTCCTCGACCGGTAAAGCTTCCGCCAATTTCCACCCCATCGCGAAAATACCAGATCCCCTCCAAAACCAGAGGAGCCTCTTCACTGCCCGTTATGCGTAGTTTTCGATCGAAAACGGCATTGGCCACATCAAGAGCATAGTTTCGCAGACGATCCAGGTTTTCTACATCATAGCGATGTTTATAGCGCCGGGGATACTCCAGACGCGTATTGATTGTATATTGCTCAGGCGGCACCTCTTCGGGCTCAATTGGACCTCGATGGCTGGGATAAATCTTATGATAACGTTTGTAGATCAAGCCCTCGTAGTGGGTATAAACCGACATATAGGGATCATGCAGCCGATTGTCATGAAATAGGTAGCCCACTTCCGGAAACTCTCTCCAACTGCCCTTTTCGGCGAAATAATTGATAATATCGTCAGCGGCAAAAAACGGCATGAAAACCTCAAGCCGTCCGTTGGTACGTACCCGGCCCCAATTTCTGGGGCTGAGGGAGAGAATGATATTATCCACCGTCTCAGAGATATCATCATCGGTGATGTATTTTGAAAGCTCTTGAATCAGACGCACTGATTCCTCCAGGGATTCAGAACGAAAGGTATCATTTAGGGCCAGATTCAGCTGCTTGATGATGTCCAGAGTCTTATCACGATCTTCGCCCAGCTCCAATCCCAAAAGCTCCTGTACCTGCTGACTGAGACGAAAAAGAAGTTTTACAATCACCGGAGGCAGGTTGAGATTTGAAAGCTGAAATGTCCCTTCTTCTAGAACCTCCTCCTTCTTTGAATGCACAAAGAGAGTATGATTGGGAGCCGGAGGCGTGATGTCACTGACGCTCAAAGTCTTGACGAGATCGATACAATCGCGAGTTCGATCAAAACGAGCACAGGACATGAGCTTGATGCGGGCACTAAAACCGCCCAGTTTTTCAAGGTTGACCGTGGTTTTGGCGTTGCGTGGTTTTTGAAAGACCTTCAGGCTCTCGGGGATTTTTTCCTGATAATCAATATAGGTAAAGAATTCGTTATGTTTAACGTCCCTGACTTCAACAAAAACACTGGCTTCACCCCCGTCCATTAATTCCTTGTCCGGGAGAATCAAAACTTTGGCGAAATCCTCAATACGCTTGATATCTATCAGATCCATCAAGGGATTATTGATCTCAAAATGATCGGCGCCATCGCGCGATTTTTCATGATAAACCAGCTCACGCTGAAACTCGCTTTGAATCCGATGCAGCGCTTTTTCCATAGCGCCTTCGGCAAGATAGCGGGCCTTGAGTCGGGCTTCCATCTTACGGATAAAAGAGACCTGCTGCCCGGTCATATAGACAAAGGAGACTCCAAAAATGAAAAGAACCGTCATGATCCCGAAGACCACGAAGAGGCTGGAACCCTTATGCGAAGGCAGGAAATTCATAGTTCTGAGACATTATACCCCAGAACTTCCTTCTACAATCCACTGAATTCGTCGTCGAAACCATCTCCGAAATCGTTGCCGGCAAAAGGATCGTCCTCACCTTGAGCGGCTGCGTCCTTGTCTGGCTTGTCAAAAGAGGTGTCGAAACTGCTAGTGCCCGGTACACCGCCCTGATCTGCTACAAGCTCACCAAAATCTGAAGTGGCAATGCTTTGCTTCACAATCTTAGGCGTAATCAGGACCACGATCTCCTTTGAATTGGGAGTGGTCTGCTCTTTGGTGAAGAAATGCTTCAAAAAGGGCAAATTTGAGAGAAATGGAATCTTTGTAACCGCATGGGTTTCACGCTCTTCCACAATTCCTCCCACCAGGATCTCTTCGCCGTCCTGAACCTGAAGTATAGTTTTTATCTCGGTCTTGTCCACGGTGGGGAACCCGGTCCTACCCAACTGGGCACTGGATTTTTCCAGGGTAATATCTAAGACGATGAATCCATCATTATTAATTTGCGGGGTCAGGGCGATAATTGTTCCAGCTTCCTTACTCTGGGGCTGCTGATCCGTTCCCCCTGAGAACGTCAGCTCCTGGCCAATGGTCAGCTTGGCCTCCTGACCGTTCATCGCGATCAGCCTAGGAGAGGAGAGAATTCGAGAATCCGTTGTGTCCACCAGGGCCGTAAAAACGGCGTTAAAAAATAGATTGGAGCGAAAGAAATCGCCAAAAGCAAAGGCATTCGCGCCTGCCGCAGACCCCGGAGTAATATACTCATCCGCATTGTCCAGTCTACGCATGAATTCCGTGACCTGAATCACATCCCCGGTACCGGGAGTTCCACGAGAGGCATTGGCATTGGCTCCCCAACTCCAGTCGAATCCGAGCTGTTTTTCAAAATTCGTGGAGACCTCAACTACCTTGACATCAATCATGACCTGAGGAACGGGTCGATCCAGTTTTTTGACCAGGTCCTCGACGCGTTTAAACATATCCTCAGTTGTGGAAATAACCAGCGCATTCAGTCGCTGCTCGACTTGAACACTGAACTCCCCTGCGGTCGATTTTCCAAGAAGGGCTGTCATCAGAGACTGAACCTCAGAGGCCTTGGCATAGCGTAGCGGAAAAGTGCGTGTAAGCCCTTGAT
>CAZRLV010000163.1:0-7748 GCA_964600955.1 uncultured bacterium | reverse complement strand
AGAACGGGCAAACGGGGGCAAACCAGAGGCGGCTGCGACCAGGTTTGTGGCAATAAACAATTCTGAACCATCGAGGGACTTCAGGAAGGTTAAAGGCTGGGATGCCTCTGAGCTCCCCATTCCCACCGCATGATAGCCTAAGGCCTTGAAAGAGCGGGCATAATGCTGATTTCGAAGCCGATCCAATTCATGTTTGATGTCAATGAAGTTTCCACTATCGAGAAGAATGAAATCCTTCTCATCTTCCATAGCGCGGGATCTGCGAGAAATTCCACCCAACATCCCTTCCACACATCCACAAGGCTCAAGATAGCTAGCGGTATTCCCGGTGAAAAGCACAGTGCTCAAATTGGCCTGGATTTGAGCAATATGCCCGAGAAAAAAGGTAATCAATAAAGCAAAGCGCAGGGGTCTCATGGTTCAATCCAGACGTGCATCATAAGGCAAAGACTAAGGAAGAATCAAGAGCAACAGGTCTATTTCAGACAGCAACGAAACCCAGTCGCTGCAGAGGTGGAGGCGACGGAAGTGAAACCATAGTCACTGGCATCATCCGAACAATTGTTAGCTCCATCGAGAACATCAAAGGTAACGGCCGTGCTTACTCCAGCCAGCCCCTGAGATAAAAGATGCTCCCCGGTGGTCAGGTAGCCGCTGGCACAGGAGCGCAGATATTGATTGGCGTCACATAGCTGATAGCCATCGCTGTTACAAACCTGCTCGGCATCAAAATAGCTGAGAGCCGGGCCGCCATGATTGATACTTTTTGAGATACAATCATAGCGATAATCAACACTGTCTCCCACCAAAGCCCGCATTTTCTGATCTCCTTGGCCGCAATTACCATCCTTGTCACTAACACCAAACAATGTAGCCATCAACTGGGGCTCCAAGGTGACTGGAACCAGTGAACCCGTAGAAAAGCTCAAAGATATGGTTCCATTAGTGTTCAAACTCACCAAACGATCAGCGTCTTTGTCCTGAACCTCTACGGCAGGGCTGAAATCTGTTACTGGCGAAAAATTTACTAGTTCCATGCGTAGATAAGTCATCCCTACTCCGCTTTGAGAATTAACATTTTTTAACGTCAATATCACTGAGGCACTGGTGCTAATCTGCATAGGAAGAGTCCTCGACTCCAGAACCTCGACTGAAATCTTGGACGGATCAACACGATCTGCAAATACAGTTGATATTTTAGAGGCGGTGATAGATAGAGACGCAAAATCATCTCCTAGTAATAAATCACTGGAGTTATCATGGAGTTTTTGGTTGGTGATTGCACCGTCCTCAATTTTACCTGAAGTGAGAAATCCTGTGGCAAAGAAGGAAGTATTATTGAATGCTGCGTCTAACATCTTAGCCATGGTTATGGCTCCATCTGCAAAATCAGCGGTGAGGAGAGTATTATTTTGAAGTTCAAGCGATGTAACAGCCGCCCCAGAGGAAGACCCCAGATCCGAAAAAACCCGCGATGTCAGACCACCAGACAAGTCTGCCGTCCCAACAGCCTGGGTCGAGAAATTGGTGGTTCCAACGCCGGATGTGGAATTTTGGGCATCAAAATCGCCAAACTTGGACTCAGTAAAGGCTTGATCACCAAAATCCGCAGCCGTTATACTTCCATCTTCAATCATATTTGAATCAAAGAAGCTAAGACCTGTAGCTCCAGAAATATCTTCAATCTGTAGATTGGTTCCATTGAAGAAGGTTTTGGATTTATTGCCTGGGCTCGAAAGAATAAAGCCCGAGGTCGCACTCCCCGATATCCCCTTAGACCAGTGTAGATCTCCTGAGGACAGGATACTCATTTCAAAAAGATTGGTTCCGCTCCCCACAGGGATATTGTCAAGGAGACGTAAAAGCGGGAAAGCTCCCGAGATTCGCTCATCGAGTGTGGAAATAACTGAAATGGCTTTGCTTTTCATCTGATCAAACTCATTGAGAGTTTGCGGGAATGAAAAGGTAAAATCATTATTAGCATCCGTTAGAGCCACCTCAGAAGGCAGGGCAGAAAGATCCACCTTTCCGGTTGTTGCGATGGTGGCAAGCTTGGTATCGAGGATCAATGAGGCGAGATCCGCAAACTGAAAATCGGAATCCTTCAGAGACCCATCTTTGATCAAGCCTCCGTCAAGAGTCTCATCATTAAACTGAGAAATTTCGCCGTTTTCAAAACGATGTACGTGAAAACTGGAGTCCACAACTTTGTTCGAAACCAGGGTTTCCAAACGAGATTGCATAAGAGAAGCCGTGCCCCTGGCATGATCTTCCACTTGATGCGAGGCACCCACAGGATTTAATGACCCCTGAAATTGAATACCGGAACCCACCTCGAACTCCAAAACTGAGCCCAGGAGAACATCTCCTTGAAACTCAAAGCTTGAACTCGTGGAGAAACCGTTTAAACTTGATGTCACTCTCAAACCGCCCCCCACAGAGAGCTGACCGGGAAACTCAGAGTCCTTGACAGTGAAATCTCCAAAGCTTGTGATTTGCATCACAGAGACAGAATCTCCAGATGCATTGATTCTGGTGATATCAAAACCTGCAAGGCTGAGAACCTCGGAAGTCGCCTGAATATTTCTAATACTTTTAAGGTGACCGCTTTCATCAAGACTGAAAATAGTTTTGGCTGAGCCAGAACTATCATTTGAAATCACTAATTGATCCTGATTCGCTCGGGTTTGCGCTGAACCATCGATCGTAAAGGACGCACCCCCGGGGGTTTCTAGATTATGTCCCTGAGTTGCGTAAGCAGAAGCTCCCAAAGCATTGAGATTTAGAGCATTTTCAGCCCCAAATGCAAAAGGTACCGAAGAAAAGACCTGCTGACCAATCCTACCCCCTGAGGTTCCGCCAAGAACCACTTCAACCATATATGGCTCATCAAATGTCAGAGGAGGAGTTCCTGATGCTGAACTTGTGTCAATCGCTAGCGTGAAAAGCCCATTGGTTACCGTAATGCCTTCTACAGTCCGATCCAGGAGTGGGGTCGCACCCGGCGCGGAAAGCTTATGAATCAACACACGAAATTTCTGGTTTGTGATCGTACCGGGCAGGGCTTTCAGACTTTCATGATCCAGAAGTCGCCCCTGATAAAACAGGGCTCTGGGAACTTCTGCCACCGAGGAAAACACCAGGGCAAAGCCTAGAAAAAAAGCCAGACGAATGAAGGCTCGTGGCTCAAGGATTGATACAACAGGCATAGTCTTTAGGGTCAGTAAGGGTAAAAGAGCTGATTGTAAAATCTGTAGTTGTGCCGCAATTATTAGCTACATGATTAAAAGTGGCATAGTGTATATTTGTGCCATCATGCACAAGATCCAGAGCCATAGTGTCAATGGTCGCCGTTAACTTGCCTCCCACACAGGCTTGACGCAGTTCATTGAGGGTACAAAGACCTGCGTCTTCTTCGTTACAGGTCTTTAAGGCCGCATTATAATCCTTTGGGCTGGTGATCTTGTGACTGATACAAAAGCCATTCCCTCGATTGGCGGCGTTTGAAAGAGGATTAACCAATGCATAACCCGAGTCTAGCGGACAACCCGAACCACTACCCGAGCTTATTCCCATCATGGTTGCCAAAACCTCAGGTTCAAGGGTTACAACCGCGCTCAGGGCTGTGGACTTCATGGAGATAGAACCATCCAAATTCAAGCTGAGACTTTGACTGTCATTACTGTTTGTAATTAAAAGTGCGGCGCCTGAAAGAGAGGTGTTGCTCGACTGCATTTTGAGAAACAATGGCGACTGCTGAGTTGAGGAAAGTGTCAAATGGGGGGTGGTCGTGTTACCCAATTCTATACTGGCGGGTTGATCACGCACGAGGATCACATTGTCGGCCAGATTACCATTGCCAATCGCAGAGCTGGCTATCTTGTCACGGGTTATGGCACCATTCGCAATATTGGCCGTAGCAACGGCTCCAGTCGCTATCTTGGAACTGGTGACGGAATCATCCTGCAGGATCGGGGTGTTGACTGTGTTATCGGCTATTTTGTCTGCTGTGACAGCCCCCTGACCAATTTTATCACTGGTGATGGCACCATCGGCGATGGAACTCGTAACAATGGCGCCCGTATCGATATTATTGGTTGTAATGGCACCGTCCAAAATCTGAGTAGCAGTCACTGCATCGTCTGCGATCTTAGCTGTGGTCACAGCTCCGTCGGCAATCTTGACTGTGGTAATAGCGCCATCTTGAATCTTGTCAGAGTTCAAAGTCCCATCTTGAATATCAGCACTTAGTACTGTCCCATCCGTAATGACGTTACCTGTGATAAAGTCATCCCCTGTAAATTCTACATTGCTAC
Organism: uncultured bacterium; assembly: GCA_964600955.1. Taxonomy (GTDB): domain Bacteria; phylum Muiribacteriota; class UBA6191; order UBA6191; family UBA6191; genus CAZRLV01. The sequence goes on along the minus strand of CAZRLV010000163.1, from coordinate 3,432 downwards.
CAAGTGCGATGGTAGTTTTAGTTCCTGAACTGCTGATTCGAATTCGATCATCATAATCCCCACCAGACTTCTTGCGGCTGAACAAAAGGGTACCATCTGTACTGAGTGTCCAGCGAAAATCAGCATTTATGTCCTCAATATTGATGATGATGTCATCGGGATCGTCGGAACTCGTCGAAATTACCTGCATGGTTTTGGATTTGATTGCATCAAACTCATTGAGTGTAGCTAAAAACCGTCCGTTATCTCCAGCAAAACCCTTACCAAAGGTATTGCTCTCATTTTCCAAAACCACTTCGGAGGGTAGAGCCGATGTGGTGATCTTACCGGCTGTACTGATGGTCGCAAGCTTACTATCACTGATAGCGGCATCGTCTGCAATATCAACATTCTTGATGGTGGCATCCTGGATATGGCGCCCCTCAATGGAATTATCCGCGATGGCATTTGAAGTGATCTGACCGGCACTGAAACTATGGGTATGGAGACTCGAAGCCGCTGTAAGCACTGAGCCATCTACCAGTGACTGAAGCTGGAAGAAAAAAGTGGAGGTTGCGTGAGACTCCAGATTATGACTGGCTCCGATGACATTCGCCCCTGAATCCAAGGTCGCTTGAATCACAGCCAAAGGTCCAAAGGTGAGAATTTTTTCAACCTTAACACTTTGCAAGGTTGCCAACCCGGTGACCACAAGGCTGCCAACCGTCGCTTTGCCGCCAATATCGAGGTCTCGCGCCACGAAAACCTCGCCACTGTTATCGGCTGAAAACACATCCTCCAGGATACTGTTTTTGACACGTATGCTTCCCTGAGTTTCAAGGGTCCCTGAAGCCGTTATCTTATTAACCTGCGTAATATCTCCCGCGGCGGAAACGCGAAACACCTCGCTACCGTCTCCATTTTTAATCAGAAGTTGTGGATCACTCGAGAGTAGACCCGACCCAGAACCGTCAATGGTAAATGTTTTTCCTCCCGCAGTGGTATGAACATGGCTTGAAAGAGAGTATTGGTCGGGATTCAATCCACCCAGTTGCAGGGCATTTTTAGCGGTAATGGCATAAGGGACCGTGCGAAACTTCTGAAACTCCAAGTGCCCCCCACCGGAGCCTTGAACGTTTACCTCAATGCCAAAGGGCTCGTCAAAAACCACATTAGTGGGTACTGGAATCTCAACATTGAAAACCCCGTCTCGGATAGATACATTACTCGCAGTATGTGAGAATACCACGGCATCCGGCACGCCTGAACTCGTGATTTTACGCACAGTGAAGGTCATCTGTTTCGTGACCACGCCCTCTACGGGACGGTTCGTGGCAGCATCTAAAAATCGCCCCTGGTACTGAATGGACTGAGGTATTTCTCCAGCAGACAGCGTGGGAAAAAATAAGAGTAAACAGCCCATGAGAGAACAAAAAAACATTAAAATCTCCCTTTTTTGTCTCATTATACCAAAGTCCTCTCGCACGAGCATCAGGGACAATCCAGCCCGCTCTGATCCTTGAATGTTTTACAGCTTTGACAAACCCCTGAGCTACCTTCATCCACCACGGTCAGTTCTCCATTGATCAGCTTCAAACAGGAAAACTCACCTGCCTGTCCCGGTGAAAAGGGGCCTGTCAGCAAGAGCACACGCTTGCCTTGATTGGAGCAGGCCTCTGAGATAAATATTGAGCTAGAATCCGTATCGCAAAAAGGAAGTACGCCTGAAGTCAGATAAGAGCCCGCCGAGCCTTCATAAGTCGTCACGATGCTTCCATTAACTGAGATATCCGTGAGAATCAGATCTGTGGTCTGTGGACTCAACTCTGCCGACCCGCCAGTAATTTGCGACGAAAAGCTTAGTTTGACCACAGGGTCAACAGGAACGACTCCCTGTAGCCCCACCTGAACCAGGGTGACTTCCTTATTCTTGAGAGAGGTTGTAGTCTGGCTTGGTTCCGATCCAATGGCGTAGGTTAAGGTTCCGGTCTCTGTATCTTGCATCTCCATCGAGAAACCCAGTGATGCTCCCGCAAAGAATTTTGCGCCCCCCCCGGAGTAGAAAATCTTGGAGACAGGAGGACTGAGATTGAAATTTACGGTGATCTCTCTTTCATTTAAAAGTTCGATATTCCCAGAAGAATCCTTTGACTGAAATTCGAATATATAAACTCCCTGCTGATCCAAGCGTAGGGTCGCCGTAGACAGTGCTGTAACAAAACCTGAGGTCACGGCGCTTAAAATTGAAGCCGCATTATTTTTTTCTGAAATTTTGTACTGGAGACTGGCTCCCTCAAAATTAGAGAGAATGATATCTACAGGATCACGATGAGGCCCTTCCACATCGCCTGTCGTAGCCAGAAAGATCGCTGTGATGGGGGCCAGAATGTCCACCTCTTCAAATTGCAGGGGCTCATTGGAATCCACACCACCAACCGTGGTGATGGTAGAAGGATTCAAATCAACCGTTGCCTCAGCAGCCACAAGGGTGACCTGCCCGGAACCTTCGACACCAACTCCTTCGATCAAAATTTTACGCTGATTTCCTGCCGGTACTGGGACCGTTCCGGAATCTGGCAAGACTTCCCCAATGACCTGGGGAAAATAAGCCACAACAGGCAAAAGAAGATCGGGGGCCGTAACCGTCACCTTAAACTGCACAATTTTGTTTCGAAGGCTTGAAACAGCGTAAGAAATAGACTGAACACTATTCGAGGAAGCTTTTAAGGCTTTAATTCGCCCTTGACTAAGCCGCGGGGAGTGCCCCAGTTCCTTTTCCCAGGAGAAAGGCGCCACTGCCTGTACGGGGGCCGGCTTGCGAATCTGATAAGCCACAAGGTCACGATCCGCCGCCACCTGGGACACCGACAAACTCAAGGCGTCAAAAAAATTAATCTGAAGCTTTGAATCGGAAAAAAAGGCTCCTGAACCCAGTCCAGAACCAGAGTCCACCGAAGACCCACCCCCGCCACAACCGGCTAGAATCAGGAGAGAAAGCGGCAAAAGAACGGTTAGAATCCCGAGTACCCCCCTATTTATTTTGAAATAGAATCTCATAGCACTCCCCATCCTCCTTAGTAGTCAGAGGACAAGGGTCATCATCTATCTCTCGATTCTTTTGCGAGGGTTTTTTACGAATCGAACAAAAAAACGGATATTTCCGTTTTTTTTGTAGTCATCAAAGAAATATTCCGGCGATTGTCGCGGTGCAGCAGGTGACCAACATTCCCCCAAACATGGCACTTAATCCCAACTGAGCCAAATCAGGCTTACGCTCCGGGGCAATGCCTCCAATTCCACCGATTTCTGTTCCTGCATATACTTCAGGAATTCCGGAATAGTCCAGGTGCTCAGTGTTTTATCATAGTCTTTCCTGACACGCTTCATCCTTCGATCAGCCGCGATCATTTTGTAAACATAGTAGCCGAATTTCAGCCAGAATCCGCCTGTGGC
>CAZRLV010000162.1:0-7868 GCA_964600955.1 uncultured bacterium | reverse complement strand
GTCCAACGCCAATGGTGATGGCAAAAGCGGTAGTTACCATGAAATAGGCCAGAATTTTAATCCCTGAGCTACCGATTTCCTTAAGGTCTTCCATAGAGGCAATGCCAATACAGAGTGAAAAGAAAATCAGCGGAACCACGATCATTTTGAGGAGCTTGAGAAAGATCTGCCCGATTATATTGATAAACCCGATCAGGGTTTCCCCGGTTTCCCCGTAAAAGAAAGGTATCGGGGAATTAGCCCCAAAGAAATAGCCGAGCACGATTCCAAGAATCATCCCCACTATGATTTTCATCCAAACCTGCATCTTTGTCCTCCTGTATGATCTAACTTGAGGCAGTCTATCCTCTGGAACTTAAATCTTCAAGAATCCTCTGTGGATTTGGGTACCATTTTGGTAGGGGTTGGGTGTAGGCTTGATGTTGGAAAGCAACCTATCAGATTTGGTTGGCCGCGGAAGGAGAACGATAATGATCAAGAGCATTCTTGTTGGATTGGATTCAGGTGAAAATACGGCCCTGGTTCAGAAATATGCCCTGGAGCTAGGATTGTATTTTGAGGCTGAAACCCACGGAATTCATGTCCTTGATGTTCGTAAACTCTATAGTCCCTTTGTGGAGGATCTCCTGTATTCGGCAGGTTTGGCCTCCGTGCCTGATCTTCAGTCCATCGTCAGAGAACGGCTGGATGGAATGGCCTCGCTGCTTGAACATAATTTTGGTGAAGAGCTTGAGAAACACGGGTTAAAGGGTGAATTTCACCTCAAGGAAGGATTGGTTGGTGAGGAGCTAACCCGCGAATCGCGAAAACATGACCTCTTGGTGATTGGGACCAAGGGTGAGCATTATTCCGTGGGAGAACTCTTGCTGGGGTCTACTTTTTCTGAGGTGATTCGATCGGTAAGCCGTCCTATTCTTGTGGTCCCGGAGCACTGCAAGCGTTTTTATATCAAGCGCGTTTTGGTGGCTTATGATGGAAGTGATAAGTCCAGTAATGCTCTGAGGTTTGTGACCGAGGCCGTCAGGGACTATAACCTGGAGATCGAGGTCTTGGTCTGTGATGATGGAATCCTTGAGGATCCTCGCTCAGCTCTGGATGAGGCCGGGTCTTATCTGAACCATCATGGGGTTAAGCACGCCCTCAGGTTGGTGAAGGGAGAAGCCGCAGAATGCATTCTAGAGCATGCCGGTAGTACAAACTGTGATGCAGTAGCCCTGGGCAGTTATAGTCGAGGTCTGGTGAAAAGCCTGTTTTTAGGAAGCGTTGCCCGAGAAATTCTAGAACAAACCGCAATTCCAGCATTGTTGATGGGATGAAGAAAGAACCAGGAATCAGAGGAATCAGAGGTAGCATAGGAATCCGAGGAATTAAGAAGAAAACCACCAGCCCGTCATCCTCTGCCCCCATCGTCATCCTCCGCCCCCCATCGTCATCCTCCGGCTTGACCGGGGGATCCATCTTCCTCTTCTCTTATCCTATTCCTATGTTTCCTCTGATTCCTCTGCTCCCTGTGATTCCTTCTCTTAACTTTCGTGGTTATACATCTTATCCTTCCTGCAACTTTTCCAGGTTTCCTACGTAGTCACTCCCTGACTTATGTTGCGTTTTTTTCTTGTTTTGTCTCTAATTCTTTGGCTGCCTGAGCCTTCGCTCTTTTGCGAGTCTTTAGACCCGGGCTTTGATGATCTGGCTCAGCCGGATGTTGCATCCCTTGGTGAAGAGGTTGAAGAAAAAGAGCCGGATATCGCTCTTGAGTCTGATGATCACAATCTAAGTGAGCCAACTATTTCTTCTGAATCTTCAGCGCACAAATCTGCGCTAGAATTTGGAGTTTGGGCCAAGGAAGCCTTGAAAAATAATGATGCGCAGGTGGTTGCGCCGGCGGTGGTTTCCAATCCTGTTCAACCGACCTCGGTTAAAAAAACCGTGGCCGTGCGAGCGGACCTGGGCTTTTTGGGTAACCGTATTCGCAATCGTCTGAAATCTGAGACTGAGATGGATTATTTCGATCATTACTGGTTGGGAAAGGGAAGCAAGGTCCTGCAGGCAGATGAGTTTTCCGACATCGTCAAGACCCCGGGAGCACAACCTCTCACTGAGCCTTATGAGGTCATCATTAAGGGACGTAAAGTTTTGGCTCAGAAAGTTAATTATTATAAGGATAAAGAGTATCGTTATGCGCTGGGGGTAGCCACGGTTTATCTTGATCCCGAGACTCGTGACCCCGTTGGTTTTTTCGACAACTACAACTTTGATTCAAGACCTTGGGGTACACGCAGTTGGAAAGCTGAAATGTCAACTCGTTCCGTTGACCTGGCGGGTGGATTGAGTGGGGCTAAGGATTATAATGTTTGTTATGGGGTGGGTTGTGACCTCTAAAAGACTAACTCTGGGCGCTGTTTTGGCCTTAGCCCTTGCTCTGATCTTGGTAATTGGCTGCACATCGCGCTCACGTGTTGCTGGAATCATTCAAGAATTTTCGGGGGCCGAACTTCCAGGCTCTGTAAAACTTCTGGTGCAACAAGAAGAGTGGAATGAGGTCAATGGAGACGGGCACGCTTATTATGTCTTCGAATTTCCAGATTCTGCCCTGGCCAAAAACCTCATCGCCAATACTAAGTCAGGGTTTAAAAAATCCTCTTACGCCGATGTTCCCAGAAAACCAATGGAATTCAAGAAATTTCTAAAACCGCAAGACGAACTTCACTACAAACTAGAGTTAAAGGGCCAGGACTTCACCCTGCTAATCCTAAAAGAGAAGAAACTTCTCTATTTCTCCTCGGTATCATAAAAATCAATCCCTATCCCCAAGGATATTTAGCAGATGCACGAACATGGCTATGAAGTTCAGGTAGAGATTCAGGGCGGCTACTATCGCAAATTTATGTCCATCACCCGTAGATTCCATGCCGTTAACATAGGTTTGCTTGATCCTCTGGTTGTCCCAGGCCACCAGGCCCACAAAAATAAAAACGGCGATACAGGAGACGATCAGACTCATGGCAGAGCTCTGAAAGATAAAAATATTCAAAAACATGGCCAGCACAATACCAATGAGGCCCATAAACAAGAGAGAGCCCCAACGGGTTAAATCTGTTTTGGTGGTAAGTCCATAAAAAGCCATGATTCCAAAGGTCCCGGCCGTGATCATAAACACCATGGCAGCTGAGCTTTGCGTGTATTGGGCCAAAATATAGCTCAAGGTAATTCCGTTAATGCCGGAATATCCTAAAAATACACCCGTGGCCAGCATGGGACTCATGGCATGCGCCCGCGCAGCCAGCCAGAAAACCAATACCAGTTCACCGATGAACAGACCCCAGTAATAGGGGTAAAGTGCCTCAAATAGTGCTGGCGAATTGAGCAGAGCGAAGGACGTGCCCGCAGTCAGCAACAAAGCCGCAAACATCCATAAATAGACCTGCGAAATAAAAGTGGCCAGTCCCGTCTGACTGACTTCAGCCCGACCAAAGCTTAGTCCAGCCTCACCCTGTACGCCTTGAGCTCCAAACTCAGGATTTCTACTATCATAATCTGGTTGTCTGTCCATGATCTCTTCCTTTCCAGAACGCGATGAATTTCTATGAATCCATGCAAACCCCATGCCCAAATCCAGGTTTCAAACTGAAATCAAGACCGGCAATCCCACCGACACAATTATAACCCACAGAACAACAAACTGACCAGCGTGTAACATCAAGAATCAGAGGAATTAAAGGTAGCAGAGGAATCTAAGGAATGAAGAAAAAATCTTTACGACCTTGTGAGTCGATCCCCCGCTCAAGCCGCAATGGTGTTGAGTTAAGCCGCCAAAGGGTATGATTGCTCACAGATAACGTCATCCTCCGGCTTGACCGGGGGACCCATCTTCCTCTTCTCTTTTCCCATTCCGATGATACCGATAGTTCCGATAGTTCCTTCCCCCCTATAATTCCTTTGCTACCTCTGCTTCCTTCTTCAAAAACTATGTTACAATCTGCACCCTCATGCTTACTCTTGGGATCGAGTCTTCCTGTGATGATACTTCCATTGCCGTTTTAAGGGACTCTCAAGAAATCTTGGCCCTTCTCAGTCAGTCCCAGGTGGAAAAGCACAAAGATTTTGGCGGAATTGTTCCCGAAATCGCGGCAAGATCCCATACAGAAGCGCTTTTTCCTCTCCTGGAAAAGACTTTGCAGAAGGCCGGGGTTACCCTGTCTGAAATTGATCTTATTGCCGCGACCTGCGGTCCCGGTTTGATTGGATCACTTCTTGTGGGTTGGACTCTCGGTAAAGTGCTGTCGTTTCGTTATTCAAAGCCCTTGGTGGCAGTCCATCATCTCGAAGCTCATTTTTGCGCTAATTTTTTGGAACACGATGATTTGGAATTTCCCATGCTGGGTCTTTTGATCTCAGGCGGTCACACTTGTCTCTATTCCCTGGATGCTCTAGGAGAGTATCAGCTCCTGGGTTCAACTCGTGACGACGCAGTAGGTGAACTATATGACAAGGTGGCGCGTCAACTTGGTCTTGGGATGCCCGGAGGGCCGCAGGTTGATCGCGTGGCGGCTCAGCAGTCGAAGGGCTATAGGTTTACTCCCCCCATGCTCAGTAGTGGGAACCATGATTTTAGCTTTAGCGGATTGAAAACAGCCTGTTTGAAAGCGATCTCTGAAGGAGAGAGTATAGGTTCTATTTGTTTTGGAATGCAGGAAGCGGTTGTGAAGGTTCTTCTTAAAAAAACCTTTACGGCTTTAGAGGAGAAGGGCTATAAAACTCTGTTGCTGGCCGGTGGGGTTTCGGCGAATTCCAGAATTCGAGCGGCCTTTGAAAAGCGCTGTATTGAAGAAGGGGTTCGCTTTGCGGTGCCCTCCCTGCGGCTTTGCACCGATAACGGGGCTATGGTCGCGCGTTGTGGATATGATCGCTTCTCAAGAGGTTATCAGTCCAATCTAAATGTAGAAGCTTTTTCCAGAATGCCGCTTGAAAACCTGCAAGGGGGAAGCCTATGGGGCTAGTGAAAATAATGGATGCTACCCTTTCCGCCAAAGTCTCTGCGGGCGAAGTGATTACCCGTCCCGTCAACGCGGTCAAGGAATTGGTGGAGAACGCCCTTGATGCTGGAGCCAAAAGTATTACAGTTGAGCTGATGAACGGGGGGAAACGCAAAATTTTGGTTCGTGATGATGGCTCTGGAATGGAGCGTGAAGACCTGGACCTTTGCGTTCAAAATCACGCCACCTCAAAAATTTCACGTTTGGAAGACTTCAATAGCCTGCTTAGTTTTGGTTTTCGCGGAGAAGCTCTTCCAAGCATGGGCGCTGTTTCGCGTTTGGCCATTGAGACCCGCACAAATGAGGCGGATCACGGTCTGCGAAAAGAGGTGATCGGTGGGGTCTCACAGGAGATTGTGGCTTGTGCCTCGGTACCAGGGACCAGTGTAGAGATCCGTGATCTTTTTTTTAATATTCCGGCCCGTTTGAAGTTTCTGAAGTCGGACCAATATGAAAAATCTCTGGTCACTGAATTGATGCAGTCTTTCCTGGTTGTATTCAAGGATTGTTCATTTCAGCTTTTACATAATGGTGAAAGGATTCTGTTTTCTTCGGGTAGCGGTCATGAGGCTGAGATTCTCTCAGAATTGGTAGGCTCCTCACATCTTGGCTCACTCTTTGAAATTCCATCGTCTTCTCATCCTATTTTGGGAATGAAGATCTCAGGACATCTCTCACGGCCCGATCTAACCCGTTCCACTCCCAAGGCTTTACGGGTGTTTGTCAATCGACGCATCGTGAAACATTCACGTCTCAACCGCGCTATCCTAAATGCCTATGACTCTTTCCTGGCGGGGGGGAAATGGCCGGTGGGCATTCTTTATGTTGAAGTCCCTCCCAGAATGCTCGATGTGAATGTGCATCCCATGAAAACCGAGGTGCGCATTGAAAATCAGTCAATTCTTGAAGAATTCATCACCAAAAAGATTCGATCTTTATTACTCAAAGAGGATCTAGCCCCTTCCCTGGTTCAAAGGCCTGTACAACGCATGAGGCCTTCTGTACCGTCTGGCAGTTTACAGGCGACTCTGCCAACTTATTCAAGTCCGGCTCAGGTTCAGGAGGAAAAACCCAAGGTCATTCCTATCAAGCCGGTTTTGGCTCCACAAAAACCTGATACTGAGAGAGAGACATCCCTTGCTTCTGGATTAAGCTTGAAATTACCCTCCGAGAACCGCGGGGAATCGCCAATCCATGCTTCCAAGGTGGCGGTTCCCATGAATCCTTCCATTTCCTTGAAGAGTATTCAGGTCATTGGTCAACTTGATGACACCTTTATTTTAGGTCAGATCCTGGGTGAACCTGAGGAGTCTCTGGTCATTATTGATCAACATGTTGCTCAGGAAAGAATTCTGTATGAGCGCTATTTGAAGGCTCTTAGAAATCAGTCTAAAATGAACCGGCGTAAGCTACTGATCCCGGTGCAAATGAAATTAGAAGCGGATCTATTATCCACACTTGATTTAGCGCATAGCTCTCTTGAGGATCTAGGGTTTGAGCTGGAGGTTGCAGGGGATGAATTGAAGATTCTAACGATTCCAGACCTGTTTGAAGGGGAGCTGAGCCGCGAGTTTTTTGAGACCCTTGTCAGTGGGTATGAGCAAAACTTCGCATCCAGTCACCTTGAGGATTACTACCAGGGAATTGCCGCTACGATGGCTTGCAAGGGTTCGGTTCGAGCCGGGGACGAGCTGACTGTTGAAGATTCCAAAATCCTGGTAGATACTCTTGCAGGCTGTGAAAATCCTAACCGCTGTCCCCACGGGCGTCCCATTGTGGTCAAATATTCACTGCGTGAGATTTGTAAGCGATTTCAGCGGCCTTACTCTCCTCGCGGGGCTTAGGAAAACAGGGTGGACTCTTCTGAGATCACTGTAGTTTGCGGTCCAACCGGTGTTGGTAAAACCGCTTTTTCCATAGATTTGGCAAAAAAGCAAGGGGCCGAGGTTGTTTGCATGGATGCTTTTCAGCTCTATCGAGATATGCCCATTCTAAGCGCCGCGCCCACAAAAAAAGAAACGTCTGAGATCACCCATCATCTCTTTGGAATCTTAGACCCTTTAGATTCCTTCTCTCTGGCCCAATACTACCAGCGTGCCGCAACTTCCCTAAGGAGTGTGGTTGAAGAGTCTAAACCAGCTATTTTAGTGGGCGGAGCAGGGCTCTATTTGCGGGTTCTAGAGTGTGGTTTGGATTGCCCTGAATCAGAGTCTCACCCTGAGTTTCGATCTGAAAAGGAAAATTTTGCACGTTTGCATGGAAGCCAAAAGCTCCATGCAGAGTTGATGGATGTGGACCCTGACACGGCAAAAAAACTACACCCCAAAGACTTACGTCGCATCATACGTGCCCTTGAGAAGGCTACATTTTCTCAGGGCGAAAAAAAGAGGTTGGATCTATTGCAGCCCCTGGGACTGAAATGGAGAAAAATCTGTTTCCTGCCCGAGCGCGAAGCTCTTTACGAAGCTTTGAGAAACCGTGTAGATGGCATGATTGCTGCCGGGGTAGAGGCTGAGGTGCAATCCCTGCTTGAGCGGGGAATTGATGAGGGCCATACGGCCTATCAGGCCATCGGGCTTAAAGAGACCGCCGCCTATCTCTCAGGTGAGATCGACAAAGAAGAATGGATGCGCCTGTTCAAGCGCAACACCTGCCGCTTCGCCAAAAGGCAAAGAACCTGGTTCAAATCCATGCAAAACACAGAATACATCAAGGATTTTTACCGGTAAACCAATCGTCCAGGCCAAGTTCTTCTCTTACTTCTGCGTCAGAATAGATTTCTTCTTCCTGCTTTAGTATTTTCTCTACAACTTGATCTGCAAGATAAAAATCCAC
>CAZRLV010000161.1:0-7894 GCA_964600955.1 uncultured bacterium | reverse complement strand
GAGGTTTTGCGTGATGGTGGAGATATGTTTGTCCTGGGCTTGCATTCCCGTAGCGGAAATATAAAGTGATCGCATCATAAGCTTGCCTCCGTATTATCGCAGTGTTCCGAGCTGTCGCACCGTTTGACCGATTCTTTCGTCAATACTGGTTAATATTTTTGAATTGGCTTCGTAAGCCTTTGAAACCCGGATCATATGCACCATTTCCTGAACCACATTCACATTTGAGTTCTCCAGAAATCTCTGGCGAATGGCGTTTTTATTGTCATTGAGACCTTCGTTGTTAATGAGCTTGAAGAGGTTGTAGCCCTCTTTTTCAAGGGAGTTGGTATCTTTCACGACGATCCGTACGAATCTCTCATCGGTATTATTGATGAAGCCCTTCAGATTGACCTCAAATTTGCTGGGGTCATTGATTTTTATGGGGCGAATACGTTCATGGGGAAGAAATTCCTTAGGGTTTTTACCTTTACGGGTTAAAGGCTGATAAGGCTCAAAGGGTTCCTCAGTGCCAAGAACCTTGTGCCCTTGCTCGGTTACCAAAAACCCCTCTCCGTCCACACGAAACTTCCCGTTGCGGGTAAATCGCAGTCCCTGCTGAGTTTCAATCATAAAAAGAGACTTTCCGTCCAGAGTAAAATCCGTGGGGTTTTCAGTCTCGGTTACTCCCCCGCCTTCATGGTCGGTAGTAATTCGATCCTGAATGACTCCTGTCCCAAGATAGCCAATCTGTGGTGGCAGATAGTGTTTTTGTCCTGGGGCCAGCTTGGTATCATAGAGTCGCTGATCCATGAGATGTGGGAATTCTTCAAATGTGATGCGGTCACGTTTAAATGCACGTGTGCCCACGTTTGCCAGGTTATTCGTGGTGACATTCATCTCAGCTTCCTGGACAAGCATTCCCATGGCTGAAGTATAGAGGCCCTTAATCATGCGTCAGCCTCCAGACATTCCAATTGCTGAGGTTCACAGAAATAGGCAGAATCGGCACTATTTTTACGCTGTTCTTTCCAGGTGAGAAGCCCATGCACGAACCGACCTACAAACCCGCATCGGTGAACCAGGAAAAACGCAAAATGGGCATGTAAGCATTTAAGGTGGAAGGGGTTTTTTACGCCACCAATATGAGTGCGACCTTCTTCTTGGAGGGAATTGAAAAACAGGGGCTCCAGGGTTGACTTTAGTAATGCAGGGACCCGAAGGCTAAACAGTTCCCACTCCCTTTTGAGAGGCCCCTGGACAAAGTCTTGCAGAATTTTAATCCAGCCCTGGCTTTCCAAATCTCGAATTTTTCGCACCAGTCTAGGGCAGTAAAGCCAGTATGGAGTGCGTGTAAATGCCTGGTTTTCTGAGTCCCGGGTTTGGATCAGGGTTACGGGTTCGTCATAGGGGCATTCGGTAGCGACCGATGCCACTGGGAAAGTAAAACGCAGACTCTTGCCACGGAATTGGAGCACGTAATTTTCCATACCCCCAATTCATCGGCAAAATATCACTCCACCAATAGAGAATGACAAAAAAAGACGAAAAAAAACAAGGAGATTAAATCGGAAGGAAGGAAGGAACTACAGAACTATCGGAACGATAGGAATCATCGGAATGGGGAAAAGAAAAAAATAGTTACCCTTTCTGCTTCTGCCTTCTCGCTCTTTTCTTATTCTATAGTTCCGATAGTTCTGTAGTTCCTTCAACCTCTTTTCTCTCTAGTTACTTACAATCGCTTGGTTGCCAAAGTAGGCGGCTTTGCGGTTATTTAGGAGGTTTTTTAGATATTGGTAACGTGTCCATTCGGCCTTGGTTTCAAATTCCCAGCTGTCTCGTTCTCCTGGGCTTTGAAATTCAGGCTCCAGCTCTTGCAGTGTCCTGTAGTTGGAATACGTGATCCAGAGTTCTTCGCGTAGAGCATCTTCGGAAAAGCTATCGTATTTAGAAAGATCATTGCTCAAGTACTGATCCGCATAGGCCTGTACCTCCACCAGAGTTGGGTCTCGACCCTCCTGAAGGTTGAAAGCAGTTACCCCCGGTGTTAATGATTTTCTGATCCATTCCAGGGCAGCATCAGCGGCCCAGCTTCCAAGCATAGAAAACGCGATGATAGCCACAGGTGCGAAGGGTCCTAGGAATGCCCCTATGAAAGCCCCGAGGAGAAATCCGAGGGTACTTCCAATGGTTTGTGCACCAATTTGAGTCCAGTCGGTACCTCCCAGAGCCCCCATAGCTGCTTGATGTCCCACTGAAGCCCCGGCGATGGCTCCTAAAACCTTAAAGGGGCCAGGCAGAAATGATGTGATGGCAGCTCCCACCATTCCTCCGGTGAAGCCGCCTGCGGTGCCGGCCCAGAAATCTTCAGTTCCCATAAAATTAAAGGCCGCTTTATAGTCGAGATCACTTAGGTCGCCATCTGCGGCAATGGCTTGTTTTACGAGTCGATATCCCCCCGTGATGGCCACGGCCATAGCGGCATAGCTGGCCCCGCTTTTGATAAAAGAGGTTACGGGTTTGGCCTGGGACTTTTGTAAGTCGGCTTTGAGCTCACTTTGAATTTTTTGCGAACGTTCGAGTTTGCCCTGCAATTTGGTTTTTGTTGTCGGGTCGGCAGCTTTACGGATTTGCTGGCGCAGGGAATCAATACGTGTTTGAGACTGGGAAAGACTGGATTTAAGCTCTGCTACTTGCTGGGTCTTTAGCTTGGAGCCCATTTTTTTAACTTCTTTGGCGCTCAGTTCCTGCTTCCCACCTTTGGCGAACTTCCCTTTATGGGGGCCCTCAGTATAGCGATTGACCTTGTAATATTTACCATTCTTCCATTTCTCAATGATGGTAACCTGGTTCTTGCTGCGGGTCAGAATTCCCGTGGTTGGGTTTTTTTGTCTCAAATGAGCGGGAATTTTTGAGGCGTGATGCGTGGCATTAAGGATATTAAGAGAATTTCCTGCCCCAACCGCTACACTCAACTCCTCATCCCTGAGGGAGGCAGTCGGCCCAAATTCAGCCTTGCGTAGCTGGTCCATATCTTTGTGGACCTTGTAGAGGCGGTCTTCACTAGATTGAATGCGTTGGTCTATCCCCTTAAGTTTTTGACGGACTTCCAGGACTTTTTGTCGAACAACGCGACCCGAGCGGCCTCGGGTGGAGCGCTTTTTCAGGGCTTCCAGTTTTTCTTCGAGATCAAATCGCTGTTGTTCATGGGTGCGTAAAACCTTTTCATAATGGTGTTGCAGGGCCATCTGTGAAAGAAGTTCAGAATGCTCTCCTCCCTGGGCTGAAACCAGCCAACCAAAGGGTTCAAGGACCAAAAGGACCAGCAAAAAGTGTGCAACAAAACGCCACATAACTTTATATACGCAACTTTAGCGCCAAAGGTTGCTAAAATAAAAATCAAGAATCATCTTCTTTGCACCTAAACTAAAACCATCGTATAGTATGGTTCATGCAGGATAGAAACGATTATTCCGCCTTTCTATACATCTTGCCCGCCGGGATTATTCTACTGATTTTTCATGTATTCCCGGTGATTTACTCCTTCCTATTGTCGGTGTTTCGCGGGACGTTGAAACATCCCATGAAAACCTTTATTGGCGCTGAAAACTATTTGGAACTGGCCATGGACAAGGAATTCTGGGAGGCTATGCTCAATACGGTCTATTTCGCCCTGGGTTCGGTTCCCCTCGGAATTATTATTGCCCTGGGGATTGCCGTTTTATTAAACCAGAAAATTCGTGGGCTGGGAATTTACCGTACGATTTACTATCTTCCGGTGATTACTTCAATTGCCGCTGTAGCCCTGGTTTGGAAATGGCTTTTTGATACCCAGGCGGGGCTTTTCAACCAGATTCTTGAGGGTATGGGGTTTAGCCCCTCAGGTTGGCTGCAGGAGTCCCGAGGAATTTTTGAGACGGTGGCCAATAACCTGGCAGGCCTCTCGCTTCCTGACCCGATCCAGGGGCCTAGTGTTGCCCTTTGTAGCATCATCATCATGAGCGTTTGGAAGGGGCTTGGCTATAATGTGATTATTTTTCTAGCGGGTTTGCAGGGGATCCCCGGCCATCTCTATGAAGCAGCCGAAATTGACGGGGCATCGCGTTGGCAGCAGTTTCGAAACGTGACCTGGCCACTATTGGCCCCTACTACCTTTTTCGTTTTCATCATGTCGACCATCACCTCTTTTCAGGTTTTTGTGCAGGTCTTTATGATGACTCCGTTTGGAGGCCCCGAAAGGTCGACATCTGTTGTGGTCTTCTATTTGTACGAGAAGGCATTTAAGACTTTTGAATTTGGTTATGCCTCTGCCATGGCCTATATTCTTTTCACCATCATCTTCATTTTAACCCTGGTTCAGAAAAAATACGTAGGAGATAAGATCCATTATGGGAGTTGAGGAACAAGACGCCGGTCGCTGGGAAACTTCGCGTGAAAAACCTGCACAGGCAGGGCTCATCCGTTCTCATGTGGTTCAAAAGCGTGCCCGCTCAGGATTGATTCATCTCGGACTGGGGGTCGGGGCAGTTTTAATGTGTTTTCCTTTCTTTTGGATGGTCCTCACCTCACTAAAGAGCCCACTTGAGGTTTTGGATGTGGACAATTGGTTTCCTCAGGAAAAGACCTATATCAGTATCGAGACTCCAGGAAGTGCGGGTAAAAAACTACAGCAGGTGCGTGTTTTGGAGGATCTGGGAACTTCGGTGCGTGTGAAAGATCTTCGCACCGGTAAAAAATCCGAGGTTCCAAAAACATCCCTGGAGCATCGGACCTGGTTGTTTTCCAATTATGCCACGGCCTGGACCAAGGTTCAGCCCTCCTTTACGCGCTATTTTCTAAATAGCTTCTTTATCGCTGTGGTCACAACGGCAGGTCAGGTTTTTACTTCCATTCTGGCGGCCTATGCCTTTGTGTTTTTTACCTTTCCTTTTCGCAACGCTCTTTTCGTAATTTTTCTGGCTACAATGATGATTCCTCAGGAAACTCTCCTGGTTCCCAATTATCTTATCTTGAGCAAGCTGGGGTGGATCGATACCTATATGGCTCTGATTGTGCCCTGGCTGGCCGGGGTGTTTGGGATTTTCATGCTGCGTCAGTTTTTCTCACAGTTGCCAAGAGAGCTTTTTGATGCGGCGATGATTGATGGCTGCTCCAAGTTTGGGTTTTTGTTTCGAATTTTGGTGCCCCTATCCTTACCCCCCATCATTACCATTTCAATCTTCACTTTTTTAGGGAGCTGGAACAGCCTGCTCTGGCCTTTGATTGTCACCCACTCCCACGAAATGCGCGTGATTCAAGTGGGATTGTCTTATTTTTCCCAGGCTGAAGGAACTCAGTGGGAACTACTCATGGCCGCTTCGACTTTCTGTATTCTACCTCTTGTGATTTTCTATATTCTGGCTCAGAAATATTTCGTCCAGGGTGAGGCCGCCAGCGGTTTGAAAGGCTAAACGGTGTTTAAAGGATCGACATTTAAGCATGCCATGGGGCTTAAATGGCTCGCTGGAGTTATTTGCATTTTGCTTCTAGCGGGCTGTTTTCAACAAGCGACTCTTGAAGAATATATGCCCGATGGAAAACTCAAGATTGTTTTCTGGCATGCCATGGGAGGACCTCTGGGCGACACTCTGGGGCGCTTGATCAAAGAATACAACCAGAGTCAGGATAATTATCATGTTCACACAGAGTTCATGGGTCGCTATGATATTCTCGAGCAAAAAGTAATCGCCTCGGTCATGGCTTCAAAAACTCCTGATCTGGCGCAGATGTATGAAGGGGTGACGATGCTCCTCACCCGCGATGAAGGAGAGGAAAGTCTCCAGCCCCTCAATCCATTTATCAAAGACTGGGATGGGTTCTCAGATCTATTTGATGCCTTTCAAAGAAATAGCACTTATGATCAGGGACAGGTCTATTCTCTGCCCTTTAATAAGAGTTTCCCGGTTTTGATGTATAACCAGGAAATCCTGGATCTTTTGGGGCGTAAAGGCCCACCGGCCACCTGGGACGAACTGAGCGAGGTAGGGCGACTGGTTCACGAAAAAATTGTTTATGACGCTAAATCCGGCTCACCGGTTTTGCGCTCCGGGGCGCAGGACCCACGAAAACCTGTGATGGGTTATGCCTTTGCCATTGATCCCTGGCTGTTTGAGATCATGCTTTTGCAAAATGGTGGGGCCATGACCAATGCGGATCAAACAAAAGTCGCTTTTGATTCAGAGATGGCAGTAGAGTCCCTGGCCTGGTTTGCACGGGCGATTCAAGAGGGTTGGGCCTATCGCACCGAGGGGTATAACCACCAAAACGACTTTGGGGCCAAGAAAGTGGCCTTTATTGTGACGAGCTGTGTCTCACAGCTATTTATGCGCGACAAGCTGAATTTTAATTACGGTGTAAGGCCGGTTCCTGGAGGAAACAAACGCGATGTCTCCATTATGTCCGGCACCAATGTGTCTATTTTTAGCGGAATTGGAGAGAAGCGCTCGAAAGGAGCCTGGGATTTTGTACGTTGGTTCAATTCTCCTGAAATCACGGCACGCTGGGCCAGAGAAACCTATTATGTTCCCACGCGTAAACAGGCTTTAAAACTTCCCAAAATGCAGGAATATCTGCGCACTGTAAAGGGTGGAAACGCAGCATCTTCACAACTCAAAGTCTCTGAGATGGAGCCACGTTCAAGCGCCTGGTATCGCTGTCGCATCATTCTAAGGGCCCATATGGAAAAAACCATTTCCTGGGTTGAGAAAGCCCCTCCCACAGAAGATCTAAAATCCAAGATCACCCCCATCATGAAAAAAGCCACATTTTTAATGAACAAAGAGCTGAAAAAATATCAATTGTGAGTGAAGAGGAGGGAGGGGGGAGAAGGAACTACAGAACTATCGGAACAAATGAAGAGGGAGAAGGAACTATAGAACTATCGGAACTAAAGGAATCATCGGAATGGGGGAAGATAAGAAGAGGGTATTGCTAAAGCTGTCATCCTACGGCTTGACCGGGGGATCCATTTAAATGGTCGTAAAAAGTCTTTATGCTCATTCTTCTTTTTCCGCCTTCCCGCTCTTTTCTTATTCTATAGTTCTGTAGTTCTTTATTTTTGTCATCCTCCGGCTTGACCAGGGGATCCATTCAAATGGTCGTAAAAAGTCTTTATCTTCATTCCTCGAATTGCTATGATTCCTCTGCTACCTCTGATTTTTGTCTCCCATCTCCTCCTTTCTTTTTCCTTTGCGGATTCTTCTTCTTTGAAGCGCTTGATTCAAGAGGGGATCGAGTTTCAAAATCAGGATCGTTGTGCGCGTGCGATTGATGCATTCAAGCGCGTTTTGAAAGTTCGTCCCCAGAAATTTAGGCTATATAACCGTATAGGTGCCTGCTTCGAGAAGCTTGACTACCCCAGGCTTGCCCGTAAATACTATCTCAAGACCCTCTCTTATGATCCCCAAAATCAGGTGGCCGGGAAGAGGGTTCTATCCCTGATTGAGTCAGAACCCAGGGCGCCTTCTGAACCTCCCGGGGTCAACTCTGTACTTGTTCCCGAGCGTCCCCAAACTCAAGTCCAGGATCTAAAGCGACTGTTTCTGGTTAGAAATGACTACCTTTTTACCCTTCAGAGTAATGGTTCTGATCTCAGGCAGTATTCCAGCGAAAAACTAGGTCAACTCTTCCCCGTCCCAGGAAGCCATTTGGGAATTCCTCTGGTAAAAACCTCAGATTATGGGATGCGCGAAATTTTTTTTCTTGAGCCTGAAGCCGGCAGTTTGACCTTTGTGGAAGCCTCTGTTGAGGATGCCCATTCCCCTCTTTATATCCCATCTAAAAACAGGCTTTTCTTTCTGGCGGGAAAATCTCCCACAACAAGAATTTACAGTCTGAACCCAGATCAAAAAGAAAAACCCCAGACTCATCTTCAAGG
>CAZRLV010000160.1:0-7904 GCA_964600955.1 uncultured bacterium | reverse complement strand
GGGAGGTTTCTTTTTTCTGATGAAGCGGTTGATCTCATCCCCTTTGGAGAATCTGGCCCTGAAAGCTGAGCAGTTTGCCTCGGGAGAATCAGATATAGATTTTGTCTTGGATCGTCCCGATGAAATTGGGCTACTATCCAAGTCTTTGGCGCAGATGAAGAAGAGATTGACCACTTCTATTGAGAGATTAGGGGCCGTATCCGTACAGGTTAAGTCCTGGTCCGATCAACTGGGAGAGCGTAGCTTGTCTTTGACAGAGAGAGTTTCTGAGCAGGCTTCTTCTATCGAAGAGATTCAAGCGTCTACCAGTGAAATTTCGGGGCTGCTGCGCGAATCATCCAAGCGGGCCAGCGAGTCTATGGAGAAAATGCATACGGCTTCTAAAGTTGCTTCGAAGGGTATGACTTCCATGCAGGAGATGGTGGAGGCCATGGATGAACTCAATAAATTCAGTAAGCAGATTTCTACAATTTCAGGGACCATTGATAATATCGCCTTTCAGACCAACCTTTTGGCTTTAAATGCCGCGGTTGAAGCAGCGCGTGCCGGAAGCGAAGGCAAAGGGTTTGCCGTTGTCGCCGATGAAGTTCGTTCCCTGGCGGCGCGTTCGGGCGCTTCTGCCAAGGAGATCACCACAAGAATGCAAGAACTCGTGGACTATCATCAGGAAGTCGTCAGTAGTTCGTCTCAGCAGTCCAGTGCTGTGGAGCAGATTGATACGGGTATGCGCTATATTAGTGAAGCTTCGGCAGGCATCATGACCCAGAGCCGTGAAGTTGAGGAACAGTCTAAAAAGCTTGAGGAGAGTGTGCAGTCTATGCAGGATTTGGTTTAGGTCTGTAAAGCAAAAAAGCCCGTCTTCCTACTGCTGTTTTCCACGAGGGAATGGCTGCGAATTGAAGACGAGCTTTCCATCTCTATCGACCTCAAGCCAGACAGGATTGATGGAAAAGAAAGCGTTTGACAGATAAGCGTGAATATGGGACTATGCGCGCTTCCAAATTAAGAATATTTCGGGTGGTTTTTGAGGATAAAAAGACAAGAAAAAGAGGATATATGCGGGATTCAGGATCAGTAGAAAACCAGCCAGTACGCTTTCAGTTTAAGGACCGAGAGGTCATCTTACAAAGCATCATTGATCTGCCCGCTAATCTATGTCGTGTTTGTGCTCAGCCACAGAAACCTATTTCGAGTACTGAGCCTGTTTGTCAGCGCTGTTATGACTGGTTTCGTTCGGCTTCAGGGGTGTCAACTACCACCTGAGCTTGGTATATGAAATTGGCTCGCTTATCACTGGTTTTAGTTTGTCTGATTTTTTCCTTTACCTATTCTACTGACTCGCTTGAGAAGCGTTGGGATGAGGGGCGTCGTAAGGAAAGTGAAGTCTCCAGAATTCTTGAGAGCTTTCAGAGTTTGAGGGACTCTTTAATCCGCGAAACTGATCGAATTTCAAAACTGGGCGAACGCCTTTCAGCACGAGATCGCGAGGCTGCAGACCGTACTCTGCGCATAGGAAATTGGCTAAAGAATCAAAACCGCCATCTCCATAATTATTTGCGGCTGTTCTATCGCTATCAGGATTCCTTTTCAGCTGGGATTTATATCTCAGAAGCTAATGAGTTTTTAGCTCAACAGTCGGTATTTACAGATAATTTACGGGCCCACCGGTCGCATGTGGGTGACCCTCTGGGGGTCATTATGGATGAAATTATGGAGATTCTACGGCGTCAGAGAGGGGTGATGTTTCTAGTTAAATCCAGGGCACGATCTTATTTGCCAAAGAAGAAGTAAATAAATAAAGATGAATCAATTGGAGCAATGGAAACAATGGAATGTAGCACCAGCCGTCGCGTCATCCTCCGACTTGATCGGGGGATCCATCTTTTCTTAACCTCTAGCCTTACAGCCCTCAGCCTAAAAGCCTTTCTCCTCTATTTTTTTGTTTCGATTGCGAACGCGCAAGAAGTTTTTGTTAGCGCGACAGGTTTTTTGGACGATCCCCTAAAATTCGAGATTCTAGATGTTCGCAAACGCGCTAATTATGAGCGCGGGCATGTGCATGGGGCCAAGTGGGTTAACGTGAATTCTCTGGACGATCCAGACTCTTTGCATGGCAGTATGTTGCGAGACTTGTCCGAACTTGAGAGGGGACTTCGTACTCAGGGAGTGAACGGCACAAACCCCATCCTGATCCTTGGAAACTCCCTTTCTGGATGGGGTGAGGAGGGTCGATTGTTTTGGCTTTTGCATCGATCTCATTCAGGCAAAGTTTTCATCCTTGATGGTGGTTATCAAGCCCTAAAAAATAGAGCCCCTATATCCAAAGCTATACCACAGAATCAGCTTGGAATCATTCGTTTGAAGCTTCAGGCCCCATTATTTGATTTTGAGAGCCTTCAGAAAACCCATCCATCGCGCTTGCTGGATGTGCGCTCCTTTCTTGAATACGGCGGCACAACCCCATTTGGTTCGTCCTGGGGCGGGCATCTACCCGGTGCTCGTTCCTTTCCCTGGAGCCGGTTTTTTAACCCTCAGGGGTTGCTTACCAGGCAAAACGATAGAATATTGCGTGAGATTGAGGTTAAGGACCCGGTTCTCTACTGTACGGCAGGTTATCGTTCTGCCTTGATTTATGCAGTTCTTTTGCATTGGGGGTTAAGCCCTAGAAATTATGACGGCTCTTGGTATGAGTATTCTTCGCGCACGACCCGGTCAGTTTCAACCCCTCTCAGCCATGAAGATTTTTGAGTTCAAGCTCAATGAAGGTCTCCTGAGCCGCAAAGCCACGGTACTGATGGGCGACAGACCTTTGGATATCAGCTTCAATGTGGTTGATTCAATCCTGGAGGGCAAGTACCAATTTCAAGTTCGTGGTGTTCAGTATCGCCTTCTTTTTGAGATGGAGGAGATTCAGTTCGAGGGGATGTTCAGAGAGGCTGGCATGGTCTGCCTGGCCCGTGGGATTCCCCGCGTGGAAGCTGATGGAGACATCTTGCGTGAGGTGGGATCCCAGATCGTAAATTTTATGGGGAAGCATACGACTTTGGAGAAGGTTTATGGGGGAGCACAGGAGCAGATTCCCGGTCTTAGAGTGCGCGAGAATGATCTCTACTATCGTTTCAGACCTGGGGACGTGCCCTGGATGCTACTGCTTTTACTTTACCTGGGTTTTTCCTTTAGATTCTGCCCTCGGGAAAACAGCTTGATTATGGAGATTCATTGGAAGTTGTCATAGGAAATCGCTGGGGGTGACGATTTCTATATCATTCTCTTGAAACTCTTTTAGCATCTCATTGAGGCTTTGGGCGCTGACCTTGGTTTCATGCAAAATGGCGATCATGGGGCGTGATGAGCGTAGCGCCTTACGGATTAGTTTTTTGATTTTGGCTTTGATGCTTTCCTTACTTTTGATATTATCTAAAAAATCAAAGTTTCTAGAGGCGGTTCGAATTCCATAGTTTTTGGCCATGGAATAAGCCTCGGTCTTTGGGGCCGTCATACTATCGATGAAGTAAAGACCTTTGCGGATTTGTGAGATTTCACGCATGACAGTATCCATGGTTTTGGAATCAGACGTAGCCTTTGATCCCTGGTGATTATTCCATCCTGAAATATGGGGGACGACGTCAAATACTTTATGGATCCGCTCCACAAGTTCCTCGTCACTGAGTTCAGTATGAATCAGGTGCGGGTATTTGAAATAGTATTTATGTTTAGGTTCCATGGGTACATGCAGCATAATCTCAAACCCCTCTCCGTAAGCAGTTTTAGCTTGCTTGGGAGCCGTGGTGTAGTAGGGGAGTACACTAAAAGTCACGGGCTGATTCATTCCTAGATAAATGGGAAACCCCTTGCCGAAATGTCCGAGATCATCCACAATAATGCAGACTTTGGCCTTGGGGTGATCCTTGCGAAATACGAGGGTGAAGGTTTCATCTCCTTCGATGATGATTTTAAGAGTGGATCCTGATTCGTCTGAGAGAGAACTGGACTGAACTTTAAAATGGGACAGGCCCCTGCGTTCAAGCTTGCGGCGCAAAAACGAAAGACTGACCCAGGCCGGCAGTTCATAATGTGAAAGATGCTGTTCCTCTGAGGACTCCAGTGAGAGCCGCCCGAAGGGGATGGCCATGCGCTCGAGTTCCACCTCCATAAAAGCCAGAACATCTTCGGCCCTGGCTGTAGGCTCCAGGGCACGTGTGTTCAAAACCCGGGCTCTGGCCTGGTCTTTTTTAAAGTCTGAGAGTAGACGCTGAACCCGCTCGCGTATCGATCCAGAGGCTGCTGGTTTAGCCAAAGGTTGGCTCAGGCAGGTACCCGTAAGAAAGCAGAGAGTAAGCCAGAATCTAAACATAATTTATTTTTTGGAAAACCTCTCCAGAAAAATGGTTGATGCTTTCAGAAGATCTGTGGCTCTGCGCAATTGGACATCATACTTGGGAATGGTGATCAAGGCAGGACCTGTCGCTTTCGAAGAGGCCGATGCATATGAACTCTCAACTTCTGACGGCCCTGTTGATTCTGGCTGAGAATCATGGGATTCAAGGTATTGATCCTGTATTTTACGGGTCCTTTGGTAGCCTTTGTTGGCAATCCTCTCCATTTCATCGCGGTATTCTTTGAGTTGCTCATTGGTTAGTTTGGGAAAGGGAACTTTGACGTCGGGCTGAATTCCTTTTTTGTGGATTTTGATGTCCGCCGGCGTATAGTAATGGGCAGTCGTCAAGGCCAGTGCCGATCCGTCCTGGAGCGGAAGCACCGTTTGAACCGAGCCCTTTCCAAAGCTTTTTGTGCCTAGTAGCACCCCTCTGCCATGGTCTTTCATGGCTCCGGCAACAATCTCAGAAGCCGAGGCGGAACCGCCGTCAATGAGAACCACAAGCGGCCAGGGAACGGGGCCGTAGGATTTTGAGGTAAACACAGTGGGATCCCCCTTGCGCTCTTTGATGGAAACAATGTTTTGTCCACGATCCAAAAAGATTTGAGACACTTCTACAGCGGCTGAAAGAAGCCCGCCCGGATTTCCGCGCAAATCTAAAACCAATCCCTCTACAGGTCCATCTTCAGCGATATTATCCAATTCCTTGCGCAGGTCTCTACCTGAGGTTTGAACAAATCCGGTGAGACGAGTGTAGGCAATTGTTTCGGTCAGTCTGCCGGATTTGACCGAGGGGACCTTGATGATGTCGCGGATAATGTCGTAGTCAATCAGCGCCTTTTCACCCTCACGTAGGACTGAGATCGTGACTTTGGTCTTGGGTTTTCCGCGTAGTAGCTTCACAGCTTGTTGTACGGACATTCCCTTGGTTGATTTTCCATTGATCTTGGCAATCTTGTCTCCGGCTCGAACTCCTACCTTAAAGGCGGGAGTGCCCTCCATGGGAGAAATGATCGTCAGAATATTGTCACGAATTCCTAGCAAAATCCCCAGTCCGCCAAATTCGCCATCTGTTTCTTCCTGCATAGTTTTGAAAGTCGAAGGCGGCATATAACGTGAAAAAGGATCGTCCAGTTTTTTTAGAATTCCCTCTATCCCGCCTTCAATCAATTTTTCGCGGGATTTAGCTTTCTCCTCTTCCACATATTTAACCTGCACCAGTTTGAGAACATCTGAGAGGATTTTTAGCTCAGAAAAATAATTCATCTGCACCCGAGCTGCATCGAGGATCGGGGTTAAAGGTGACCCCACAAAGAAGAGTCCCAGTCCTTGAACGCCCAAAACCAAGAGGATGATCAAAACAATTTTTCTCAGATTAAACATGGTTTCTCCTTCTAAATCTTTTCTAGCCAGTGCAGAGGATTAGTCGGCTCTCCATCAACGCGCACTTGATAATGCAGACGCGGTTTTTGATATTCTCCCCGTGGGGTATTGGTTGAAACGGTGGCGATTCGGTCCCCGCGCTTCACGGTTTGGTTCAGTGCCACCAGGATGGTAGAGAGGTTTCCATAGAGAGTGATGAATTTACCGTCATAATCTCCATGGGCAATCATCACCACCTTTCCATAGGTTGAGGAGTTTCCTGCCGGGGATCCTTTGTAAAAGACGATTCCATCCTCTGAGGCATAAATACTTTTGGGTTCTGGAGGTTCAAGATCCAAGCCGGGGCTGAAAATTGAGGCGGAACCATTATTGAGATTGCCAAATTTTCGCGCGATTTTATAACTTCCCTTGATAGGCCAAAGTAGCGAGCCTTTGGCAATTGTCTTGCGCCGTTTCATCAGATCCGTGCGGTGTTTTGATCCAAGATCATCCTCCATTTGTTCTCGGGCCGAGATCAGGTTTTGGATGCGATCTTTAAGATACTGTGAGGACTTGTCCATCTTGGACGCCCGTTTTCTCAAGCCCTCCTGCTCTTTTCCAATCTTGGTTAAATAGTCCTTATCCGACTGTATTTTACTCAAGAGTGCCCCGCGCTCGGCAACGAGTTTACGCCCAAGGGTGGACAGAGATTCTTTCTGACGCTCTGTTTCACGGCGTTTGCTGTCGATGACTTGCCCCTGGTGCATGAGATCCTGGAATTGCCCTGAGTCGGACTCGACAATCTTGGCATAATAATAGAGTCGGTTCGAGAACTGCGAGAGGGATTGCGAGGAGAGCAAAAGCTTTAAAAATGGGAGATTTCGATGGCGGTAAAGATAGGAGAGACGATTGTAAAAGGACCCCTGATACTTTGTGAACTGACGGGTCGCACTCTCCATAGCTGCTTTGGTTTTCGACATTTCTTTGCGTGTTTTTAGCAGTTGCCCCTCAGTATCCTTTACGCGTTTGGAGAGTTGCTTATATTCCGCCTGGTTGTCGAGAATGCGAATACGGGCTTTGGTTTGTTGGACATTGAGCTCCTGCAGTCGTTTTTGACCGCTGCTGATTTTATTCATCAGCTGATTTAAAGCTTTTTCCTCTTTATCGATGCGCTGTTTGAGATTTTGGATCTCATTGGCAGCGCAAAAAGGATGGCCGCCCATACACAGGATCAAAAAAATATAAAGAACTTGAAATGAGCGCGTCATACCAGGAATTTCCGCAAAGAAAACAGACTACCCAGTAGACCCAGGGCTACGCCAAGGAAAATGAGTTTAAAATGCATCTGAATCAGCCCTGCGCTCATTTCCAAAAGCTTGAATCCAGGGAAAAAGTCCTGGATATTTTCCTGGAGGAGAGAATATCCCAAACCCAAAAAGACCGAAGCGATCAAGGCCCCAAGCACACCCTGCAAGACTCCTTCCATAAGAAACGGGGTGCGAATAAACCAGTTCGTCGCTCCTACAAGCCGCATGATCTCAATTTCCTGACGCCTCGCAAATACCGTAAGACGGATGGTATTGGCTATGATGAATAGATTGGCTAAACCTAAGAGAATGAGTACCACAGAACCTGAGGATTTCGAAAATGAAATTAGCTTCATGAGCTTTTCAACCCAGTCCTGTCCCGATGTGCTGTCGGAGATGACCTCAAGGTTTTCGTAGCGATCCCTAAAGCCCTTCCAGTCTTTCACTGGATGAAGACTAACCTGGATGGAGTCAGGTAGAGGGTTTTTCTCGAGATTGTCTAGTAAGTGTTGGTTGTCTCCTAGTTCCTTGCGCAACTCTTCCATGGCATCCTCTTTGCTGAGGATATGAAATTCGCGAATTGTGGAATCCGTGCGTAAAAGTTGCACCAGATCCTTGATTTCCTGATCACTGGCATCCGTCTTGAGGTAGAAGCTGACCTGAAGGTGATTCTCAAGCTTGACCAGAAGGTGGTTGAGATTTGCATAGAAGAGGAGGAACCCCCCCAGGATGGTCAGTGAAATTGCCACGGTGGAAATGGTGGCCATGGCCATGATGCCTGTGCGGCCAAACCCTTTGAGGGATTCTTTTAGATGATAGACTAAGGTGCTAGGCTTCATGCTCGTAGGTTCCCCACA
>CAZRLV010000159.1:0-7957 GCA_964600955.1 uncultured bacterium | reverse complement strand
AAACCAATTAAAAAATTACATTAAACACGAAGATTTAGATGCAATCGCCCTGGCTGCCTCCTGTTTTCCCCTTGCCTCCCGTGTCTGGCTCTGGTAATATGCTGGAGAATGGTTGGCGTCCTGGAATTCAGGGCGAGGAGGCTGGTGTGAAATAGGCGAATATCCAAGGTTGGGACCGGTGCGGAACTGCAAGGTTTGGTGCGTCTTGGCTTTGACTTCCATAGGGGATAGTCGTCTTGATGAGTGGCCGGAAGCCACTTTTTTATTTGTCTGGGAATTCTAAAAATGAAAGTAAGCAAAAGGGAAGTAGAAGCTTTGCTTGAAAAGGTGTTGGATACGCAAACGGTGCTTTATGGTATCAACCTGCGCCATGGTTCGGACCCAGAGGTTGAAATCTTTGTTGACCAGCAAGGGGGAATGAGTCTGGAGGAATGTGCAAAACTGCACCGTAGTTTTGCCAAACAGTCCGAAGGTACGAATCTCGATGACTATCGGGTATCGTTTTCGACCCCAGGCGCAGATCGATCTTGTGTTTTTCCCAGGGACTTTCTTTTTTACGGTGATAAGGAATTTTACTTAGTCTTTAAGGATGATACTGAAATCTGCGGCAAGGTTGAGATCCCTGATCCCGAGCAGACCGCATTTATTCTATATCCGACTGACGCGGCTCCCATAGAGTGTATGTGGGAAGACGTAAGAAAAGCAGGGTTTAAATTTGGCTCGTAGGAGATGAGTATGCAGTTCAATATTTTAAGTGCTCTAAAAGAACTCCAAAAGGAAAGAGGTATCTCGGCTGAGGAACTCTATCTTACGGTTGAAGCCGCGCTTATCTCCGCTTATCGCAGGAAGTACAGCTACGATGGAGAATTGTTGATCGAGTTTGAGGATGATGGCTCTATCTCGGTACTGACTTATAAATCTGTCGTGAAGTCCATTACTGAAAGTGATCGGCAAATCAGTCTTGAGGAGGCGCGAAAGATTGCTGATGATGTAGAGGTCGATGATCAAATCAAGGTAGATATCACCCCAGCACAATTTGGTAGAGTGGCGGCTCAGACAGCGCGCCAGGTTATCGTGCAAAAAATGAACGAGGTGGATCGAAAGGTCATCTACGATCGGTATTGCAATCGGTTTTCAGCATTGACGATTGGCAAAATTCAGCGCTTTGATAAGGGCGATATCCTCGTAGAATTGGATGATGGTGTTGAGGCCGTTCTGCCTCTCAAAGAGCAGATTCCGAGTCAGAGGTTCCGTCAGGGAGATCGTATCAAGTCTGTCATCATCGATGTACGACGAGCTAGCAAGGGACCGCAGATTATCCTTTCGAGAACCCATCCAGAATTTCTGCAAAAGCTTTTTGAACAGGAGATCCCGGAAATTCCAGATAAGTTGGTGGAGATCAAGAGCATCGCCAGAGAGCCGGGGGTTCGTTCTAAAATTGCTGTTTACTCGGCAGAAGATCATATCGATGCTGTAGGTTCCTGTGTTGGTTTGCGTGGATCCCGTATTCAGGTCATCGTCAACGAACTTTTCGGGGAAAAAATCGATATCGTCAAGTGGAATGAGGACAAGACGGTATATATCGCTAACGCCCTCTCTCCGGCCCGCCCCAACCATATGGAGTTTCAGGACGAGGAAAACCGCATGTTTGTTGTTGTTCCGGATTCGCAGTTGTCTCTCGCCATCGGACGAGAGGGGCAAAACGTACGTCTAGCCGCTAAATTAGCGCATGTGAAGATTGATATTGTAAAAGAGAGTGATTATATTAGGAGCCTCCAGTCGGGTGAAGAAAGCCTTGGGGGGCTTGAACAGGGATAGTTATTGGGTTTATGGCTAAAACAAGAGTATTTCAACTGGCATCGGAATTGGGGTTCGATAAGAACAAACTGGTGGCCTTGTGCAAGGAAAATGGTCTGAACGTTAGAAGCCCGCTGAGTTCAGTGGATGATGATCTTTCGGCAAAAATCCGTACCATGGTCGAGAAGTCGGCTGAAAAAGATGAGAAATCAGACGGCGAGATTCGCAGTATGAAGGATCTACCTTCCATCAGCTCTGACGACCTTGAAAAAGGACGTGTTCAGTTGGCTCAGCCTGCAAAAGAGCCGGCTAAAGCTGCTGAAGCTGCGCCTGCCTCCGAGACTACTACTCCGACTTCGACCCTTGTCAGACCCGGCATGATGCCCCCTAGAATGGATGACGGCAAGGGACGTAAAAAAGTGGCCATGACGGAATTTGAGCGTCAGCAGGCCAAGATTCAAAAGCGCAAGAAGCAAAAAGAAAAACAGTCGCAGCGTCTTCTGAAGCACGAAGAAAAGGTGGAGCAAGAGGCACTTGACGCGCAGACTCTGCGTTTGTCTGAAGGTGTATCTGTAGCAGAGTTGGCTGAAATGATGAAAGTGGGAGCTGCTGAACTAGTCTCCAAGCTTTTTGCCATGGGGATCATGTCCTCTGTAAACCAGAAGCTTGACCTGGATACCTGTACCATTCTTTGTGAAGAATATGGATTTCAGCTCATCCAGAAACAAGAAGAGGAAGAGGTTATTGACCTGGTGGACCCCGAAGATGATGAGGCAGGGTTGAAGCCTAGAATCCCGGTCGTTACTATTATGGGCCATGTTGACCATGGTAAGACGACGTTGCTGGACTATATACGGACTGCCAATGTTGTCGACTCAGAAGCCGGGGGTATTACCCAACATATTGGAGCCTATCGGGTAGCAACGAAATCGGGCCATGAAATCTGTTTTTTAGACACTCCCGGTCACGCCGCTTTTACGGCTATGCGGGCTCATGGTTCACAAATCACCGATGTCGCTATTTTGGTGGTCGCCGCCGATGATGGTGTAAAACCGCAAACTCTTGAAGCGATTAACCATGCTCGCAATGCGGATGTTCCCATTGTGGTTGCCATTACAAAATGTGATAAACCCGGTGTGAAGCTTGAAAAAGTATATGAAGAACTGGGGGCCAATAATCTCATTGTTGAGGCCTGGGGAGGCAGTATCGTCAGTCAGGCCGTTTCAGGAATCACAGGGGAAGGAGTCGATGCACTCCTCGAACTCATCCATCTTCAGGCCCAACTTCTTGAATTGACAGCCAACCCGAACCGTCATGGAATGGGAGTTATTGTTGAGGCCGGTATGCATAAAGGCAGAGGGGCTGTAGCTACAATCCTGGTGCAGAAGGGGACCGTTAATATCGGAGATATCATGGTAGCCGGTACGGCCACGGGTCGTGTGCGCTCCATGCAAAACGAAAAAGGTGAGAGACTTAAGGCGGCCGGTCCTTCAACTCCCGTTGAAATCACGGGGTTCTCCGAAGTTCCTGCCTTTGCTGATCGTTTCTATATTGCTGGCAGTGAGAAAATCGCGAGATCCTTGGTGGAGCAACGTCAGGCACGTATTAAAGACCAGAAGACGCGAGCCAGTGAAAAAATAGTCAGTCTTGAATCCCTATTTGCACAAGTAGAAGAGGGGAAGATTGATGAACTCAAGGTTATCGTCAAAACGGATGTACACGGCTCGGCTGTAGCCCTTTCCGAGTCACTGGAGAGAATAAAAAGAGATGATATTCGTGTGAAGGTTATTCATAAGGGCGTTGGAGCGGTTTCTGAAGGTGATGTCATGCTGGCTTCTGCCTCGGGTGCGCTCATCATCTGTTTCCAGGTTCGAGCCGATGCCAAGACTCGGGCTCTGGCAGAAGAAGAAAATGTGGAAATAAGCACTTACAAGATTATCTATGAGGCCATTGAAGCGGTTGAAAAAGCTCTTATTGGGAGACTCAAGCCTGTCTATAAGGAGAAAGTCGTGGGTCGCGCTACTATTCGTGAGGTCTTTAGTATTTCCAAAGTGGGCAAGATCGCCGGCTGTTTTGTTGATTCGGGGAAAATCATTCGTGGGAATTCCGCCAGGGTTATTCGCGATGGAGTCGAAGTCTACGAGGGTAGGGTAACCCATTTAAACCGTTTTAAGGACTCGGTTACCGAAGTATTAAGCGGGTATGAGTGCGGGATTAACCTCAGCTATTCTGATGTAAAAATTCAGGATGTCGTTGAGGTTTTTGAGCTTGAAGAGATTCCCCACGAGCTTTGATTCCCAGAGATATGCGAAGACAGGCCAATTTTAAGCATAAGCGTATTGAAAGCGATATCCAGCGGGCTGTGAGCGACCTCATCACCCGCGACTTAAAAGACCAGCGTGTAGAGCGTTCCGCCCCTATTGTGCAGAGGGTATCTGTAACCAAGGATATCGCCCGTGCCCATGTCTACATCACATTTCTAAACTCTGAACTAAAAGAAAATGACCGTCAGGAAGTCATGCGCATTTTGCAGCTGGCTTCTGGGTATTTTCAGTCTTGCCTTGGAAAAACTATACGTAGAAGGTACACTCCCCGCATACTTTTCGTTTACGACGATTGGAGTGAGGAGTGGGAGCGTGTCGATCAGAGCCTTGAGGAGGAGCGCGAGTCTCTTGCAAGTCTCAGACGGGAAGGTGAGGACTCCTCAGAAGAGTCCTGAGGCTAATTTGAGCAAGAGTATGAAACCTTATTCTGAATTTAACGGGCTGATTAATTTTTCCAAACCTGCCGGGGTGACTTCAGCGGATTGTTTCGAATATGTGAAACGTCTCACCGGAGCTAGAAAAGTGGGTCATGGTGGGACCCTGGATCCATTTGCCAGGGGAGTTCTACCTCTAGGAATTAACGCGGGAACTAAAAAATTAGAGGCCTTTATAACCGGGGACAAGTCCTACGGAGGGTATTTTCGCCTGGGATATCGTACGGACACCCTGGACGTTGAGGGCAAGCTGGAAGCTTTCCTGCCCCCAGAACCACTGAATCCTAAAATTCTGGAGGAGCGGCGTTTGGCGCTCCTGGGAACCTATGAGCAGCAGACCCCTCGCTTTTCAGCTCGCAAGGTCGGTGGAAAGAAACTGTATCAACTGGCGCGGGGAAATCAGCCCATGGCAATACCTCTAACCAAGCGTATCACTATACATGAGCTCGAACTAGGGCCTACTGAAGCAGATAGGATTCATTTTTCTGTCACTTGCTCCAAAGGGACTTATGTACGTCAACTGGTTCAGGATCTCCTGGAAGGAACGGGTCAATTGGGAACTCTAGAAGACCTCACACGCACCCGAGTGGGCGCTCTCGAGTCCAGCGCTGGGGTTTCCTATGATGCCCTCTATCGGATTTTGTCACGCGGCGAGCCTTTGTCCGGGGATTGGTGCATTCGGATATGAGTTCGGCAGGGGTTTCCCTGGATGAGTTTCAGTCAAAAGGCCCGTTTTGTTTGGCTATTGGTAATTTCGATGGAGTTCATAAAGGGCATCAAGCTCTGATTCAATCCCTGCTCGAGGGTGCCAAATCTTTAGGGGCCAGGGCATGTGCTCTGACCTTTAAACCCCATCCCAGGCAGGTTCTCAAACCAGATTCTTCGTTAAAGCTGCTTCAGACTTATGAGTCGAAAGTCATGACTTTAAAATCTCTGGGTCTGGATGAAGTTCTAGTAGCTGATTTTACCCCGTCTTTTGCCCGTATTTCTCAAGAAGAATTCGTGGGTCTGATCTGTGAAAAGATGGATCTTAAAGGCGTTTGGGTCGGTTATAGTTTTCGCTTTGGATCCAATGCAAAGGGCAACCCCAGCCTTTTGACTCAGCTTCTAGGTCATAGGGGTATCCCTACCCAGGTTTTAGAGCCTGTTTGCATTGATGGTGTCCTTCAGTCTTCAGATAGATTGAGGGATTGTTTGGCAAAAGGCTCATTAGTTGAACATCTGAGTTCCACCGGAAGATCCTATGCAATCAGCGGCAGGGTAGAAAGAGGGGCAGGTCGCGGTCAGCGCCTGGGATTTCCCACAGCAAATATCGATGCGTCCTCAGTTTTGCTGGGTGAGGGTGTTTATATTGCCAGGGTGAAATTAGAGCATGGAGATTCTTACCAGGCTCTGGTCAATCTGGGTCAGGCCCCAACTTTCGGTGTGGAGCAAAGCCGCATAGAAATACATATCCCTGGCCTAAGTCTGGATCTCTATGGCTCCAGAATTTACCTCAGTTTTCAAAAAAGACTGCGCAATATCCAAAAATTTTCTTCCGCAACAGCCCTACAATCCCAAATCCAAAAAGATCTGGAGGCTTTAACCAAGGAATCCTAGGAATCAGAGGTAGCAGAGGAATCCAAGGAATGAAGAATCCCCGTCGTATTATTCTCTGAGCCCCAAAATACTGTCATCCTCCGACTTGATCGGGGGATCCATCTTCCTCTTTTCTTCGATGATTCGTGCTTGACAAAGCTTTTCGACCTTTTGTGTGGATCCCCTGGTCAAGCCAGAGGATGACGCTAATGGAAGAAGAATCAATAGAAGCAATTGAATCAATAGAATAAGAAGTTAATCCCTCTTTTCCCCATTCCACTATTTCCATTGTTCCCATTGATTCCATTGTTTCCTCCTATTTTTTCTTTTTTCTTTCCCCATTCCGATGCTTCCTGTAGTTCCGATAGTTCTCTAGTTCCTTCTTCAACCTTTCGTGGTTAAATCTCTTCTTCTTTCCTGATTCAACATCCTTGCATTCCTCTTTGACTTGTCTTATAGTGCAATCTTGCGTGGTTTGTACCGCTTTGAATTGATATTTTGGGAGTCTTAGATTGGATAGTTTCGAGAAAAAAGCGGCTCTTTTAGCACTGGGCAAAGAGCTTACAGAATTGATCAAATCTTCCCCCAAGGATGATTTGTATTTCGTGCTTATGGATCTCTCGGTGCTGCAAAACGAAGTCATTCGTTTGATGGAGCACGAGCCTGAGAGCGGGTTTGACTTCCACTGAACTTTCTGACTGCTCGCTTGAGCAGGAACTCGATGACCTCCGGTTGAGGGTTGATTCTGCCATCCGTGAGTCGGCTTTTCTCAATCATACCACTGTTCCTGTTCTCAAAGAAGCCATGGAGTATTCCCTTTTTGCGAAAGCCAAAAGAATTCGTCCCATTTTGGCTCTTCAGGCAGGCAAACTTCTGGGAGCATCCGAATCCGCCCTGATGGGCGCAGTGCTTTCCATTGAGTTTTTGCATACCTACTCCCTGATTCACGATGATAATGCTGATTTCCGTCGCGGAGTAGAGACCTGTCATCGCAAATTTGGAGAAGATATTGCCACTTTGGCAGGCGATGCCCTTTTGACTTTTGCCTGGGATTCAATCATTCATCAATGTCGAGCCTCTAAGGCCCCGGACTCCGTCACTTTGGAGTTGATTTATCAATTATCATCAGCTGTGGGGGCTAATGGAATGATAGCGGGGCAGGTTCTTGATCTTCAGGCAGAAGGTCAGGACTCTAGCCTGGCTGAAATTCAGAGGATTCATGTCTACAAGACTGGAAAACTCTTTGTAGCATCCTTAATGGTGGGGGCCTTGCTTGCGGGAGCGTCTGAAAGCCAGGTGAAAAGCCTGAAAACCTATGGTCAAAATTTTGGACTCGTGTTTCAGATTACGGATGATATTCTTGATGTCACCGGTTCGATAGAAACTACGGGAAAGGATGCAGGAATTGATCGTCTTAATGAGAAATCCACCTATCCCTCTATTTTGGGCTTGAGTGAGTCCAGACGCCTGGCTGATCAGCATGCAAAGCAAGGGCGCGCGGCCTTGGAGACTTTTACCGGACCTCAGGCTGAATTCCTGGGGGCACTAATCGATTATCTTCTGACTCGCAGTTCCTGATGGGTGTTTTTCAATGATTGCGGGCATTGTTCTAGGGGCCGGCTCGGGGAAGAGATTTGGAGATCCTACACCTAAACAATTTCATCAGGTTGAAGGCAGAACCCTTCTTGAGCATAGCTTGAATCGTGTGGTAGAAGCTGGGGTTTTAGATTCCCTGGTGGTGGTTACTGCCCCGGCCTGTCTTAGCAGAGTTGAGCCTTTTCTTGATTCTTTTGCATGTTCATGTTCCTGTTCCGTTGTTTCCGG
>CAZRLV010000158.1:0-7965 GCA_964600955.1 uncultured bacterium | reverse complement strand
AGGATGTCTGCGTCCCCTCGTTGAGTTCAATGAGAATATCAGGTCGAAAATTCCATGTATTTGAGTCTTTCAGAGACTCAAATAATTGATCATAGGAGTCATGGGCATAGGCATTGAATTGAGGATTAGTGATGCGGATATAAGCCTGTGCCAGGATGCGGGCATCGGCGATCGTGAGAACCAGATAGCGATTGCTGAGCTGCTTCAACTGATCCAGGGTATGCGCCTGGTCAGCGATTTTCCCAAGGCTTTGATTTATGGCGGAAAAAGGCTGGCGGAAGTTATTTTTCGCTAGCTCATTTAGATACACCGATATTTCTTTGGGGGTTGGCTCGCTTCCATGTAGTGTTTGCGCAGCTTGGGTTAGAGACTCCCAGTTACTTCCTGGCTCAAAAAGCTGATAGCGTGAGTCAAAATGGGCAAGAGCCGTGTTAAAGGTCAATTTACCACTTCGCCAGGGTTGCGTATCACGATTCGCCAACCATTCCAGCTGGGCTTCATTCTCGGATAAAATCCAGCCTTGAGTCTCGACAAGACGTTTGGCAAGTTTGATTCTCTCTAAGGTGGATGGATGAGTGCTACCGAGGAATTTCTGATGAGCATCCATCCCTCGACTGGCATCTTTTCCTGCACGGTAAAAGCTGTCCATGAGCTTTACGTATTCGTTTGCGTTAAATCCGGCTGCCACCATGATTTTCATTCCCAGATGATCAGCTCTGAGTTCAACCTGTTGTCTTTGTTGTAAAAACACGGCTTGCTCAAGGGTGGTACCGGTTGTAGGCGGGGAAAAACGCAGGTCTTTGTTCTCTAGATGAGCCAATTCATGGGCAAGAATTCCGGCAAGCTGAGAGCGGGTATTAGCAAGACGCAGGACTCCACGGTAGAGAAAAATGGTATTGGTTTTACTGGCCTGGGCTGTAAGAGTTTCAGACTCTACCACCTCAATCTTAAGTTTGCCAATAAGACTGGTTTGCCTCTGAAGTCGCGCTAGGATGCCCTCTAGGTAGCTGATCAATCGGGTGTCAGAAGAGAGCCCATGAGCATACTTCCTACGCTCCAGCTCCCAGTCAGTTTCCGAATCCTTAGCATTTAAAGGAGGATCGGAAAAGGTCGCGGGTAGGAAGAGCAGAAAAGCCAAAAAAGGCAGTCGAATACTCACCTTTAGTTCTCCAGACTTTCAAAATCGAGGTGGTCGGATTCTAGGGTTGGCTTTGATTTAGTCTGCGGATTTTCTTGCCGTAAAAACTGGGCCTCGAGAATTCCGGCCCCTAGAACCACGTCATTTTCAAGAGAGACAACCATCTCGCGCAGGGGTTCCGAGATGTCATCTCGCTCTAGAATGCTTTGAAACATTTTTTGATCCGCCTGAAACAAGGAGAGGATTTCATTTTTTTGTTGATCCAGGTCTCTTTTGGTAACTGCCTTTTGCTTGGGATCTTGGTCGCCTTCCGCTTCAACCTGGATAACTAGGTCCTTCATGTAAAAACTGCTAAGCAATCCCACTAACTGCTCGCGGTATTGCTCATATTCTTTCATCAACTCCAAATCTTGTCCAGCTCTCTTGTAGTCTTTTTGAAAGTCACCGCTTGGCGGATTGACAAGGCTCTGTCTTAGCTCTTCGCGTTTTTCC
This sequence comes from uncultured bacterium, assembly GCA_964600955.1. Lineage (GTDB taxonomy): Bacteria > Muiribacteriota > UBA6191 > UBA6191 > UBA6191 > CAZRLV01. Next base: position 6,335 of record CAZRLV010000158.1, on the reverse strand, counting down.
TTGATTCCCCTTCGCATCAGAAAAATATCAATCTTTCTTCCGGGGATAGATGCCCCAACGGCCCCACCCACAGCCCCAATAAATCCCCCGAGAGTACGGCCGATGGCCCCGGCCTGCGGCCCCGCAACAATCGCGCTGCCACCAAGACTCGCTCCAATCCTTGAACCAGCGCTCATCCCTACCAAGATGGTGCCAAACTCAGCGCTAAGCCAGCGGTATTTAAAAAGGTGAGGGAAAACCTCAGAGGCGGCTTTAGGGTCGGCCACCACTGAAAACAGGTTTTTTAGATAGCGCCTTAACAATCTGGGGCTGTCAAAGATTTCTGACATGGTTAGAAGTTCACCTTCCTTGGTTAGTCCCTCCATGGCACGGGTTGCATAAGCCGTGGCGATATCCCAAGTGACCAGAACTGCCAGGTTTTGTACCATGGGTTGGAGGACTCCGGCGAATTTTTCCATTCCGGGTGAAATACTGGAGAGCCTTGTAAATTTTTTGGGTACGACCAATGCCCCGATAGACGAGGCCTGCATGGAGATCCAAAATTCAGGGGCGTCTAGAAGCGAGAGTACAGCGTCTTTGGGGTTGGTTTTTCTGGTGTAGTAATATTCCGTGAGCATATGCATGGCCGCCACGGTAAAAACCGTATGCATGGAATGGGCGATTTTCTTTGAAGCTCTGCGTCCTAGAACTCCAACAATTCGCACCGTTTTCCTGGCAGCTTTATCTGTCAGAGCCGGTAGGTCCTTAAGAAGATTACCCCGTTGGTGTTCACCTTTGAGGATACGGTGAACCACTTCGCGTGAGATGAGTTCATCAATAATTTGAAATAGTTTGGCCTGTGAAAAAAGCTTGTCGCTTGAGGTTTCTTTTAGAAAACTGCGCAATCTCTGTCTTTCTTCGGGAGTGAGTTTGTTGTTCTCCAAGAGGATTTTTGAAAGAGCTGAAAAACTGTTTTGAGTGGATGAACCAGGGAGGCTCAGTCGTTTTAGGAGACGTTTTTGTGTCGAGGTGCTGAGTTTTAGTACCGTGCCAAGCCGTTTGACGGACTCAACAAGCTCGCCATCTCTGGATACTTTATATAAGTTTGGCGACTCATCTGCCTCAGGTTTGTAAAAGCTGAATTTATGAGCCTTAACCTTGGGGCCTCGGTCCCTGGATGCGTCATAGATAATGGATCTGAGATCGCGTCGATCGCCTGCATCCATATAGTCCAAGACCTTCTTAGTGATGAAACGCACCCGATCGGAGTTCGTATCCTGGGCTTGTTGATAATTCAGGATTTCCTGCCATTTCATTCCCGTATAGAGCAGGGGCCTTTTGAGGTAATGAGTGATCAAGCGGCGTTGTAGGGTCTGATGCAGTCGAAACTGCGGGTCAAGTTCCCCGGCTGTGATCTCGATGGCTTTTAGGCTTTTGCCAAATTCAATGAGGTTTCCTTTGATGCCAGCCTTTTTGAAAAGAGCAAGGATTTGTTTTGAAACGCGCTTCTCTTTGGAAAGAATGCGCTCAACTTCTTGAAAGGAGATGGTGGTCCCCGTTTTAGACATACGGCCCAGAGTTAAAGCGATTTTAGCCAGATTCTGTTTGGATGGATGCGTCTTTGCTAGCTCAATTTGCAAAAGCAGGCGATAGAGAAGTCGACGGGGTTTGTCCGGCAGATGAGCCTGTCTGAGATTCTCACCTGCAAAATGGATTTTTGCATCTTGCGTGACCAGGACGCCTGAGCTTTTAAGTCCAGCGGGAAAGGCGGAATTACTGAATAGGCCGCTAAGAAATTTCTCGCCGATCGTACGGGCCAATGCCCCTTTGTTCAGGTTAAATCTTACGGCCCCTGAAATAAGATGATCACTGGCGGCAATTTTAAGAATAAAACTTTTTTGCGTGGATTTATACTCCTGGATAATGGACGAATCCACCTGGTTTTTTTGCTTCTTAATTAAATCGAGGACGGTAGTTCTTGACTCAAGGTCAAGTTCCTCTAAAAGGCCCAGAATAACTCGATTAAAACGCAAACTGGGTCTAATAATTCCAAAACGCTTTTTGAGGTCTGGTTTCTCCTCAAGTTCATGAAGCATTTTTTCATAGATCAAAATATCTTCGGCGATTTTTTGAGTTGCGCGTGGGTCAACTACGGTCATAATAGACTTTCGACCTTCAATGATGGCTTCAAATACCCATTGGGTTGCACTAAAAGAGATTCTACGACCTAGTTCCTGAATTTGAAGATCGGGGTGTTCTTGTTTGAGGATATCCAAAAGCCCAACTTTTTTGCTCTCGGTTTCCCTGGGGTGGTCCTGATCCGGAAAAGGCTGCCTGGCTAGTTTAGGGTTCCACTCAAAGGCCCTGAAAATTCGATGCGCCCGCGAGGCGAAGAATCCTCGTTTTTCCATATAGAGTTTGAAGATTTCATTGGGTTTCATTCGCGACAGCCTCTTATCAAGTAGCACCGAGGCAAGTACTTTGGAGCCGCGTTCGGGCGGCATATATTGTAGGTCACGGGTTAGAAACCAGCTCAAAAAACGCCTTTCTACATGGGAACTTTGAAACCAGGCGTTGACAATGAGTTCCACAATCCCGTCCACCGCACCCTGTCTCGGGAAATTAAAATCCATGTCTCCAGATTTAAGCCATGATTTCATGACCTTGGTGTCCATGGATTTTAGCCGGGTTTGCAGATGATTCAGAATAAGAGCCAAAGCCTTCTCACACCCTTTAAGGGGCAAGGCCTTGAATGCTGTGGCCCTGTCTTTAAATTCTTCGGCAAGCATCATTCTTTCCATTTGAAGCATGTCCGGGTCCGCTTCAACCATTTCAAGAGTCATTAGCACAATTTCTCGAGACCCCTTGCTTTTCAGCCATTTTTCGATAGACACATGATCTAGAAGAATGGAGGCCTTGTTCTCAGCTTGAGTTGTCTGCAGTCTTTGAAGTGCTCGGATTTCTTCCTCGCTGCGACCAGTATATTCCAGGACCTCATGGATGAGGCTGTCGCGCGCGCTCGACGGTTCTGGGAAAAGTAGTTGCATGGCCGCAATTAACCTCGAAAACTTGTTCTTGCCCTCGGGTAAGGCTGCTTGGAATCTTCTAAACTCAGCTCGACGAAGCTTTGAGGCTTCAATATTAGAGGAAACTAGCTTGAGGGCTTCAAGTTTTTCATGACTTAGATTTGCAGGAAGTTCTGCGAGATATTCTTTGATCATTTCATCACGGGCGGAAGAAGATTTTGGTAGAAGCTTTTCAATGAGACCCAGTCGATTTTCCAGCGGGGTGGCAAAAGATCGAAGTGCAATGGTTTTTCGGTACTTGGCCGCTCGTAATCGGCCAAAATCCAGATTTTCATTTTTGATTTCAAGCTTTGCTATGGCGTCTTCCAAGATGCTGATTTGTAGGATGCTGGTTGCCTTTTCCTCAAACTGACGTACCATTTCTTCAGCCAAAATAGAGTCGTCTAGTTCACCATTAAATCGTGAAAAAGGCAGGCGGGACTTCAATGCTTCTAAGTGCTTTAAGGTTGAGACAAATCCCTTGGATTTTGTCTCAAGGTCTACAACCCTGGACACGCCAAGTTTAAAAACCTCTCGATCCTTGCTATTTAGATTTAAAAAACCCCACCTTTTTGCCTGACGGTTGAGGGTGGTGTTGAGGTAGCGGGTAAGAGCCTTTGCTTCCTTAGGGCCTTTCATGCGCCGTATGGCCTCTTTAAGAGTGGAAGATCTGCCGTGAGTCCCATCAGGAAACCTGAAATCTTCAGGTAAGCTGTCTAACATTTTCAGCACCCCAGAAATTCCTTTTCCAAAACTATTATTTGCGTTTTCAACCAGCTCGGAAGGATTCTTGCCGCGCTCTGATTCAGTGGCTTGTAAAACAGCCTTATCTATGTTTTCCCTTCGCGAGATATCCACCGGATGTTTAAGCAACCATTGTTTCATGCGCAGGCGCTTTTGAGGCGTATGGAGCCAGTTGGTAAGAGCTGCGTGAAAATGTCCGCGGCTTACGATGCGATCTCCATGTAAAAGTAGGAGACGGAACATGGGATTTTCTGTCGAAGATCCGCTATCAACCGCTTTTTTCAGGTCGGATGCGGGCTGACGAGTTTTCTCTGAGAGCAGAGGCAGGACGGTGGCCAGCTCCTGTGAGGAGAGCATTCCATTTCGTGATGGAACCAATAGGCCTGCTCGAAAAAGAAGAAGGAAATCAAGATCCAGTTTTGAAAACTCCTGCATGGGTTTGATCAGTCTTGAGAGGCTGTTTACAAGATCAGCGTAGTCTCCTTCCATGAGAGTTCCGTACCAGCGCACAGTGGACTGTGCCCAGGCCTCTTTTTTACCAGAATCGACCATGAACTCAGCTTGTTCTCCGATATTGATAAAAGACCTAAGCAGTTGAACGCGAACCTCGGGTGTCTGACGAGTCAGAAAACGAATGAGTTCAGAATGATTGGGTAGATGTTCGATAAATCGCCCTAAGGAGGATGAGTGATTTTTGTTTTTGGCCAGTTCTGGCAAAGTCAGAAATCGTCCTAGAAACTCGGTGGCAAATTCGCCGTCCTTGGGGAGCACGTCCATAGCCGCGCTAAAAAACCCAATGCCTCGGCTTTTAGCATACTCAAGCAGGTAATCATAGAATAAATAAGACTTGGAACCGTCTTCAAGCTGATGTGTCCAATCCAGAGCCTCCTTTGAGCTGATGGCCAGCATAGATTTTGCGATGGCGGCATTATGGATCTTTTCGCTGAGTAGCCAGGACAGGTAACCGGAATTGAGCAAGGATTTAAGTGACTGCTGATGCCATTTTTGATGCTCGTCCTCGGGGATCCAGGACCATTGACTGACCACGGATTTGGGTCCTTGCGGTCCTTCCATAAGAAGGTCTGGGCGAAACTTTAAGTTTAGAAATTGTAGACGGTTAAGGGCATGGCTGTGCAGATCTGGTGCGCTAAGATTCTTAAACTTGGTCTTTTGGCCCAGGATACGGGTGAAGTTACGAACAAAGATGGATGCGTGATGGACAGATAAGCTCTTATAGCGAGAGCTTAGCTCCATCAGGTCTTTTTCGCTCTGGGCTTTGTCTGCCAAGATTGATAAAACCCGGCTCATGGGGTTTTCGGGCTTGGGCTGCCCACCGGGAAGAAAATCAATCACTTCACTCTTGAGTTCGTCCCAGGTGACGTCATTGACGAATTCGTAGCGTTTGTCGAATAGCTTCAGACCTTTTGAGAAACTGAGTCCCTCTCTTTCAAAAACACGGGTCTCACGGCTATTGATGCGCTTTAGACTCCGGCCCGGCTTGCCCCCTTCCCAGCCCTCAGAGAGCATGAGACGTTTGGCCCTCTCAATTCGCTCTTCGGCCTGCGGGTGGTGCTGTCCGAGGGAATTAATGGCGGATTCCAGGTTTTTGATAAAGCGCAGACCCTGGTTAGGCAGAGACTGCATGCGGGTTAGAAAACTAACGAACCCCTGGGGGTTAAAGCCGGCCTCGGCCATGATTTTCATGCCGGCGTGATCGGCTCTAAATTCGTTTTGGCGTTGCTGGTGACCTTTGATAATTTTGCCTGCGAGTCCTTTTTTGAGCCCATCGTTATCCATACGATAGCCGGTGTGACTGTCCTTATTTTGCAAATGAGCCAATTCATGCGCCAGGACACCGGCCACCTCGGAGCGGGATTTGAGAAAATGTAAAAGCCCGCGGTAAACAAAGACCGTATCTCCTCCACTGACCATGGCTTCAACTCTATCGCTTTCAATCAGGGAGACTCTGAGTTTGCCTTGAATCCCGGTCTGAGATTGGAGTCGGGCCACGATCCCTTCTAGGTATCGAATGAGGTATCGATCTGAGGAGAGTCCATGAACCCAGGTTTGCTCACGCCTATATTGATCCGTTTGTTCCTGAAGGGTCTCGGAAAGAACCGTATCTGAAATCGGCGGATCGGCCGAGAAAGAAATACTCAGCAAAGTTCCAAGGAAAAAGGCGTAGAAAAAACGAAAAACCAGCACGTAAAATCTTACGCAAAAAACCAAGAAAAGTTGCGCCAAAAAAGAGGAAGTTTGAAAAGAGCAGGAATCAGAAGAAACAGAGGAATCAGGGGGGCAAAGGAATGAAAAAAGATTGATTTTGAATCTGGGTGCACTATGTGGATAATCCATTGTGGGAGAAAGTTTGCTGGAAATCACCGAAAACTAAAAAGCCCCCCAGGTTTCCCTGAGGGGTCATTTCAGTCTTACGACTGACTTCTTCTTGCGAAGAAGCTTTCAACGATCGGAGCTAAGTTCGGTAGCTCGTACGTTTTTCCAGCTTTTGGCTTCCTCCCTAAGGATTCAGTCCCTCTTGCGGTTCCA